>NZ_AP017658.1 GCF_002355855.1 Sphingobium cloacae | reverse complement strand
GAGAGGCCCCCTTGCGAAACTAGAGGGGGCATAGCTCAATTTGCACTTTTAGGTCAATCGAAGGCTGATTTTCGCAAGTCGGCCCAGCCCGAAGGGCGAAACTTGCCCAATCTGCGCCGCAGACCTTTTGCGCCCCCTCGCAACCTGACCCCTTGGGGGCAGTTCACCCCGAAATTGCACCGGTGCAATTTCGGCTCAGGGGCGCCCGCGTCGTGCCAGGAAACTCTCGCAGAAGCCGGTCCAGGATGCGATCAGCTTGGCGCCCTTGAGCTTCGCCAGCCTTTCGCCCATCTGCGCGCGATAGGCATCGGCAATGAGATCGATGTCCCAACCGCCGCCAGCCGAACGGCCGATGGCCGCGAGCGTGTCCGAGCCAAAGCGGATCGTGCCGTTCGGGAAGGTGACCTCCCCTGCCCCAGCCTTATCCTTTGACACCAAGGCCGCCACCGCCGCCTGTGTGACAGCCTCGACGGCAACGGTCTCCACCTCGTCCTCGCGCCGCGCCTTTCTGCCCGCAGAGTGCCGACCGATCTCATCCACGGTCGCGATTTGGGCCGGAGCATCCTTGGGCTCAAAGCGGAATTCGATTTCGGTGACAGTTCTGCCCTGGCGGATCTCCCGCCACTCCACGCGAAAATGGGCGAGCTGGTCGATTTCGGCCTTCGCCTTTTCGAGAACTTTGCGGCGCAGCTGCGCGAAATCCTTGTAGACGTCCGGCGCGATGCCGAGCAGCGCACGCAGCGCCGTCATGTCGCCCTTCCAGAGCGACTGGCGCCTATGCAGCCTCAGCGCCCCGATCTCGTACAGCTTGAGCGCATAGGTTGATCGGAAGCCGAGCACCGCCTGGCGGTTCAGGACCGCATAGGTCTCCGATTCCTGGATCAGCTTTCGGGCTTCGGGCGTGAACTCCCACTCGATCCACCCAGCGTCCGCGCCCTCTTCGTCTTCCGCTTCTTCGCGCGACGACGAGATAAGCGAAAAGCGCAGCGTCGCCTTCTTGCCGCGCCAGGACTTGTCGTCGACCGCGAAAAGCGTGCGGTGCAATTCCTCAAGCATATCCGAGATGCGCTCATTGCCCTTGTGGCCGCGGCGAATGTCCGCCTTTCGCATCTTGTGCGGGCGGTCCTCCCAGGCATCACCGCCCGCGGTCAAAATCATCAGCGCAAGCAAACGCGAAGCAGTCAGGCTAAGCGACTGGCCTTTGACGAACTTGACCTCGACGATGCTGCCGGGCTTGGCGAACTCGTCACCGCCCTTTGCCTGCAGGGCGGCAGCCACCCGCATCGCCCGTCCCGGAGAAGCGTCATCGCCGGTGGGGGAGGGCGTTACAGCGTGATCTAGGGCTTGCTCGTCATCCATGCCATGAAGTCTGCGCCGATTCGTCCAGCGTGGGAGAAAATCTGCCTGACCTGTCCTTACGCGTCAAGTCAGGGCAGGATAGACACCGGATTCGGCCCCCAAGAGGTCAGGATGGAACTTCGCTCCGAAGCAGCAAACCATGAGGAAGTGCGGCGAGTCGCGTTTCCAAGCGCCCGGACCCGCGCAAACGGCAGCGCGGACGCCGAAGAAAGTCCCTGACGAACGCTATGGCGAGCGAATCACTCCAGCAGGAAGCTGTCCCCCATACGGTCAGGAAGGCCCCAGCAGGTCAGGTTGCATCCCCCGATCGGTCAGGGAAGCGCCCCCGGAAGGGCAGGCAAAATCCCCCGTCCGGTCAGGATAAGCTTGCTCAAACCCGCAGAAATGCTGTGCTTTCGGCCTCCTGAATCTGAATCCTTTTGAATCGGAAAAGCTTCCGCTGCGAGCAGCGGCGTTTTGATTCTTTTTATTTTGAGAAAGAGATCGGCGTCGCGCCTGATGCAATCGTTCAATCCCCCCGCCTGGAGGGATACGCGAAGTTAGCCGCCTACGATAGGCTGCCGGCCAAATGACCTTGCGCATGGAGGGTGCATGATCAACTTCGCCAAGTTCGAGATCATCGGCCGGATCGGGGAAATCGACGCGCGGCCGAAAGTCACCCTGCTGTCGGTCTGCGCGAATTATCGCCGCAAGGGTGACGATAACGAATGGCAGGAAGACAGCCACTGGAACCGCGTGAGCGTCTTCAGCGAAGGCCAGCGAAAACATATCGCCGACCGGGCTCAAGTCGGGGATCTCGTGCGCATAGCCGGACGGCTCAAGGACAACTCCTATGAACGCGACGGCGCGACGCACTACACAACCGATCGCATCGTCGAGGAATTCGGGATCCTGGCACCCAAAGGCATGCCGGGGTGAAATATCGGGGAGGGGAGGGCGCAATCAGCAGCGGCGCTCCACCACTTCCGAGGATTAGTCGATGCCCATAGCTGCTCCCCATCGCGCCAAAGCCATTGTCGAAGCCCTGGGTGGGATCTGGCGCGGTACGCGCGGCGAATGCCGGTGCCCGGCACATAACGATCATGGTCCCAGCCTGTCGGTACGCCTGGGCGAGCGGGCGATCCTGTTCCACTGCTTTGCCGGCTGCGACACGCGCGATGTTCTGGCTGCTTTGCGCCGGCGCAAACTTCACGATGCGGAGCCGCTCACAATGCCGCGCCCGAAGGCGGCCGCGGACCATCGCGCTCTTGCACTTCGCCTATGGAAGGCGAGCCAGCCCATCGCCGGATCTCCAGCGGCCGATTATCTGGCGGCGCGCGGTCTGCCGCCTCCCTATCCGCGTTGCCTGCGCTACAACCCGCGCACCATCGTCGGGGCCGGTGAGCGCCGCCGGTTCTTTCCGGCGATGATCGCCGCGGTCGAGAATGATCTGGGGGTTGTCGCCGTCCAGCGGACCTGCCTCGATCTCGCCGACATCCTGCACAAACCCATGCCAAAGCCGAAGATTGCCCTTGGCCTTCTCGGCGACGCGGCCATTCGTCTGGCGCCGGCCGGCGAGGAGCTTGGCCTTGCCGAAGGCATCGAGGACGCCCTTTCAGCAATGGCCTGGTTCGGAACGCCCACCTGGGCGCTGGGCGGGGTCGAACGCCTTGGGCTTGTCGCCATCCCCGAACGGGTCAAGCGTATCATCGTCTATGGCGATCGCGGTGCCGCCGCTGCCGCCATGCTCAAAAAAGCCCGCCCCCATCTCACAGCCAATGGACGCGAACTGGTGCTCCGGCTGCCGGAACGGCACGCGGACTGGAATGATGCTTGGCGTGTCCGCCGGGCCGCCGAGGCGGCCTGAAAGGGGAGGGAGCCTTCCGGCTGATGACCTGGCGCTGATGCCAGGTGTCAGACCTGGAGATGCCCCATGGCCACACACCCCCTCGCGCTCACGCTGCCGCTCGATGATCCCGCCCGTACCGCTGCTCAAGGCATAGCCGACCGGCTGTCCGAAGGATGTCCGGTTGCACGTAACGACCTCCTTGCCGAAATGACCTCCGCTTTCGGTGGCTCGAGCGCCGATGGCCTGTGGTCATTGCGCGACGCCTACGATGTGCTCGAACTCGCGCAGGTCCTCCATCTGAAGAACGCGACGCTCCCGGCAGATGCGAATGCGCGGCTCGCCCAGCTGATCGCTATGACGGCGGCGCTTCCCACGCAAAGCGTGCGTAGCGAAACGCAGATCGCGTTCCAGCAATTCTCGACACCGGCGCCGATCGGCTTCCTTGCCGCCAAGGCAGCCGCGATCACGGCACACGATATCGTGCTCGAGCCCTCGGCCGGGACCGGCCTCCTGGCCGTACACGCCCATCTCGCCGGCGCGCGCCTCCTTCTCAATGATATCGATGCCTGGCGCACGCGTTTGCTGCGTCACGCCTTTCCCGAAGGCAGGCTGAGCACGCATGATGGCGAACTGATCGACGATATGCTCGATCCGCAACTGGTGCCGAGCGTCGTGCTCCTCAATCCGCCCTTCTCGCGAAGCCAGGGGCGCGCGCGCGATCGCCATGCCGCGCTTCGCCATTTGCGCTCCGCGCTGTTGCGGCTTGCTCCAGGCGGGCGCTGCGCCGTTATTCTCCCCGACCGCATCGAGACGGAGGACGCGGATTGGCTGCACGCCACTGCGGGCGCGCATGCCCGGCTGCATCTCGACCTGCCGCCCGATGCCTATGCCAAGCACGGCACCGGCCAGGCAGTCCAGCTCATACTCCTCGAAAAGGACGGGGCAGGGGGCTCGGTCCCGCGCCAGACCTGCACGACGCTCGGCGCTGCGCTTGCGGCCATCGATGCGATGGCGACCCCATGCGCGCCGCAGCCGCAGCCGATCTCCCGCCCCAGCGGATTGTTCCGGGGCCTCACGCGGCGGACCCGCCCCGTCTGCTCGCGTGCGGCGGTGACCCTGCCCACGACCCGCGCGGTCGCCTATCACCGTCTCGACGCGCCCGCACCCGCGGGCGAACCGCAAGGGATTTACCTGCCCTATCGGCCGAGCCGTCTGCTGATTGCCGATGCTCGTGAGCACCCAAGCGCGCTGGTCGAATCGCAGGCAATGGGATCGATTGCCGCACCCCCGGTCGCTTATGAACCCGTGCTGCCGGCCAGGATCCTGGACGACGGCCTGCTCTCGGACGCGCAGCTCGAAACGCTGATCTACGCTGGCGCGGCGTTCGAGCGCGATCTTCCCGGGCGGTTCATATCCAGCGAGGAGGGTCTTTCGCTGTCGCCGGCAGAGGCCGGTAACGCCTATCGGACCGGCTTTTTCCTTGGCGATGGCACGGGCGCCGGCAAGGGGCGGCAGGTGGCAGGCGTCATCCTCGACCAGTGGTTGCGTGGCAACCGCCGCCACCTCTGGATATCCAAGAGCGAGACGCTGGTCGAAGACGCTCGCCGGGACTGGTCGGCGCTTGGCGGCTTGCCGCTCGACATCCAGCATCTCAACCAGTGGAAGCTCGGCACCCCGATCGCGCTGGGCGATGGGATCCTCTTCCTGACCTATGCCACCCTGCGCTCCAACCGCGGCGACAGGGGCACGCGGCTGCGCCAGCTGATCGAATGGATGGGTGAGGATTTCAGCGGCGTCATCGTTTTCGACGAGGCGCATGAAATGGCCGGGGTGGCCGGCGGCGAGGGCCGGTTCGGCGCCACGAAAGGGTCCGAGCAGGGCATTGCCGGCGTCCGCCTGCAAAATCTCGCTCCGCGCGCCCGGATTCTCTACGCCTCGGCGACGGGCGCCTCGGATGTCAACAATCTTGCCTATGCGACACGCCTCGGATTGTGGGGACCGCAGACGGCCTTCGCCGACCGGCGGGCCTTCGTGGAATCCCTGCGCCGAGGCGGCATCGCGGCGATGGAGTTGATCGCCCGCGACCTCAAAGCGCAGGGCCTCTATGCCGCGCGGGCGCTCAGCTTCGCCGGCGTCGAATATGACATCCTCGAGCATCGGCTCAGCGAAGAACAGATCGCCGTCTACAATGCCTATGCCGATGCCTGGGCGATCATTCACAACAATCTGCAGGCCGCGCTCGCCGCCACGCGCGTCACCGACGGCTTCAGCGGTGCCACCTATAATAGCGGCGCGAAGGCCGCGGCATTGTCGATCTTCGAATCGACCAAGCAACGCTTCTTCGGCCAGATCCTGCTGTCGATGAAGCTGCCCTCGCTGATCCCGGCGATCGCCGCCGATCTCGCGCGCGGCGACTGCGCCGTCGTCCAGCTCGTGTCGACCTCGGAAGCGATGCTCGATCGTGCCCTTGCCGACCTGTCCCCCGAGGAGCGCGCCTGGCTCGATATCGAGCTGTCCCCGCGCGAATTCCTGGTCGATTATCTGACCGCGGCCTTTCCCGTGCGCCAGATGCGCACCTATACCGACGATAGCGGCACGGTGCGCTCGGAACCGATGATCGACGAGGCCGGGCAGCCCGTGCTGTGCCGGGAAGCGATGGCCATGCGCGACCAGCTCCTCGAGCAACTCTGTGCGCTGCCGGTCGTCGGCTCGGCGCTCGATCACATAATCGGGCATTTCGGGACGGAGGCTGTGGCCGAGGTGACGGGCCGCAGCCGGCGGATCGTCGTCGATGCCGACGGCCGTCAGCGGATCGAACGGCGCAGCGCGCGCACGAACCTCGCGGAGACCGACATCTTCATGCGCGGCGAAAAGCGCATCCTGATCTTCTCCGACGCCGGCGGCACGGGGCGGAGTTACCACGCCAGCCTCGACGCGCCCAATCAGAGCCGCCGCATTCACTATCTCCTCGAGCCCGGTTGGCGCGCGGACGCGGCGATCCAGGGGCTGGGCCGCACGCACCGCACCCACCAAGCCTGCCCGCCCTTGTTTCGGCCCGTTTCCACCGATTGCCGTGGCGAACGGCGGTTCATCTCGACCATCGCCCGGCGCCTCGACAGCCTGGGCGCGCTGACCCGTGGCCAACGCCAGACCGGCGGGCAGGGACTTTTCGACCCCCGCGACAATCTGGAGTCCGACTTCGCGCGGGAATCGCTCGACCAGTGGTTTCGCCTGCTGTTCCAGGCAAAACTCCAATCGGTCCACTTCGATCAGTTCCAGGCGCTCACCGGTTTGAACCTGGCCGGGGAGGGCGGGGGGCTCACCGAGACCTTGCCCACGATCCAGCGGTGGTTGAACCGCATCCTGGCGCTGCGCATCGACCTGCAGAACGCGATCTTCGACGAATATCTCGGCTTGATCGAAGCACGGGTGGAAAAGGCACGCGAGGCCGGCACCCTCGATCTTGGCGTCGAAACGATCGCGGCCGACCGTATTTCGATCCTCGACCGGACGGTGATCCGGCGCGATCCCGTGAGCGGCGCCGAAACCGAGATCCTGCGTATCGAAACCGAGGAGCGATATCGGCCGCTGACCCTGGAGCGAGCGCATTGGCTTCTGGCCGACCCGGAAGCGCGCGGGTTGATCAACCCGCGTTCCGGCAAGGCCGCCATTTGCCGGCCGACCTTCTCGCTGACGGACGAAGAGGGGCGGACCGTGCGCCGCTATGAGCTGGTGCGGCCGACGCGCACCGAACGGCACCGGCAGGACCTCTTCGCCGAAACCCATTGGACCGACGTGGACCGGGCGAGCTTCGACGAAGCCTGGCAGGCCGAATGCGACGCAATGGCGGCGCAGACGCGCACGCAGATCATCTATCTGGTCACTGGCCTGCTGCTTCCGGTGTGGGGCAAGCTGCCCGACGATCATGTCCAGGTCTGGCGGCTGACGAGCGATGACGGCCAGTCGCTTCTCGGGCGTCTTATTCCGGCGCCGCTGGTTGAGCGGATTGCCAGCGCATTCGGCATCGCGGCCCATGTCGAGATCGACCTCGGCGCGCGGGTCGAGCACGTCCGCACCTCGGGCGAGATCATGCCGATCGGAGCGCTGCGGCTGAAGCGCGCCTTGGTCGCCGGCGATCAACGCCTCGAATTGCTGGACTGGAAGCCCGAGGCGCTGCCGCATCTCAAGGCGGCGGGCTGCTTCACCGAGATCATCCAGCACCGCACGCGGCTGTTCGTTCCCCCGAGCCGCGCCCTCGAGATCCTCGCCAGGATCACGGACTGACCCGCGGCCGCGCCAAGCGACCGAAGAGAGGGGAGGGGGCCTTCGGCCGGGTGGGCCTGAGTGGCTCAAGCCGGCCGACGAGGTCGGCGCAACCCTCGAAGGAGACAACCGATGATCCAGTCCGTGAAGGTCAAGAACCTCTCGCTCTCGAAGGACAATGTCCGCAAATCCAATCGCGATGCCGACCTCGACAGCCTCGCCGACAATATCGCCGCGCATGGCCTGTTGCAGAATCTCGTGGTCACGCCGCTCAAGAAGGCAGGACATTTCACCGTCAAGGCGGGTGGCCGCCGCTTGCGGGCGCTCCAGCGGCTGATCGATTCAGGTCGGCTTGCCGGGGACCATGAGGTTCAGGTGCTGGTGCTCGAGGATGATGCTGGATCGGCCGAAGCGAGCCTTGCCGAGAATTTCCACCGCGTCGCGATGAACCCGGCGGATGAGTGCTCGGCTTTCAAGCACTTCCTCGACAAGGGCGCGAGTGCCGAGGATGTGGCGAAACGTTTCGGCGTCACGACCCGCTTCGTTGAGCAGCGGGTACGGCTTGCCGAACTGGCTCCTCTCGTATTCGCGGCGCTGGCGGCGGGCGAGATCACGCTGGGGGTCGCCCAGGCTTATGCCGTCACGCCCGACGTCGATCGCCAGGCGCGCGTGTTCGAGAGCATGAGCCGGTCCTATTATGGCGACAATCCCGACAATATCCGCCGTGCGCTCCTCAACGGAACGGTCAAGGCGACCGACGCCAAGGCACGGTTCGTCGGCCGCGAGGCCTATGTCGGCGCGGGCGGCCGGATCGAGCGCGACCTGTTCGGTGAAGATGTGGACGAGAGCTGGATCGACGTGGAGCTCATCGAGCAGCTGGCCGCCCAGAAGCTTGAAGCGGCCGCGGAAGCGCTCGCTGCCGAACAGAAGCTGGCGTTCGTGACGCCGGTTCTCGCGACGCATGTGCCCTATGATACGGAGTGCCAGCTCCACGAATATCATCCGCCGCTGCGCGAATTGAGCGGGGACGAGCAGGAGCGCGTCGATAGTCTCTCGGATGAGGGCGACGCGCTCATCCGCGAACTTGAGACCGAACTCGAGGACGGCACGCCCGAGGCCGAGGCGGCTTCGGCGCGTCTCGCCGACATCGAGCGGGAACTCGATACGATCGAGGCGTCGCGCACGATGGTCGATGATGCGATCAAGGACCAGCTGGGCACCTTCATCTATCTGGCGCCCGATGGCAGTCCGCGGGTGCACAGCCGCATGTTCAGCGAGCGCGCCATCCGGCAGGCGGGCGAGGATGCAGAACCCGAAGCACCGTCCGGCAAGGTCGCGGCCTCCCGGCTCAGCGCGACGCTGGTTGACGAACTCGCGACCCAGCGCCGGCAGATCCTGGCAGCCCATGTCGCCTCGGATGCCGGGTTCGCGCTCGATCTCACGATATTCCTGATGGCGCACCGGACGGTGTTCGCCAGCAGCTATGTCCGGGACCACGCGACGTTGCAGGCCGCCGCCGCGAGCTTCCCGATCGTCAGCTTCCGCGATGAAGGTAGCGCGGCGAGCAATGTCCTGACCGAACAGCGCCAGGCGCTCGATGTGAGCTGGGCAGGCGGGAACACGCTGTCGTCCCGCTTCGATGCCTTCCGGCAACTGGATGAACAGGCGCGCGCCGATTGGCTCGCCCATGTCATGGCGCAGACGCTGGAGCCGACACTCAACGTCGACGATGGCGGGCGCCGCAACGGCTTCCACGATCATCTCGGACGGCTGCTCGACATTGATGTCGCGCAATGGTGGCGGCCCGATGCCCAGAACTTTTTCGGGCGGGTGAAGAAGGACGTCATGCTCGAAGCGCTCGACGAGATCGGCGGGCCGGTGCTGCGCGGCCGATACAAGGACGCCAAGAAGGGTGACCTTGCCAATGCCTGCGCTGCGCTCTGTTCGGGGCAGGGCATCGTCGAGGCCGAAGTCCGGGAAAAGGCGCTCTCCTGGCTGCCCGACGAGATGCGGTTCGGCGCGATCGAAAAGCCCGAAAGCTTCCGGAGCTATTCCGCTTTCCTCAGCGATGAAGACGACAGCGACGGCGGGGCAGGGGAGATCGCCCCCGATGGCGATGCTGGCGACTTCGAACAGGCCGCCTGAGGCGAACGCCTAACGGCGGGCGGCGCTTTCGTGTCGCCCGCCGCCCTTCATCGGCGGCGCTGAGACAGCCGCTCTTTCGCGGAGTATCCACCATGACCCAATCATCGGGCCGGCCCTCGCCGGCCGAGACCATCACGCGCGCCATCATCGACCGGCTCGAGGCCGGTGTGCGTCCCTGGGTACGGCCCTGGCGATCATGCGCCGCGCAAGGGCGCCCGCTGCGCGCCAATGGCGAGCCCTATCGCGGCATGAACACCTTTTGGCTATGGCTGGCCGCCGAGCAGTGCGGCTATCGGTCCCGCTACTGGATGACCTATCGGCAAGCACAAAGCCTCGGCGGGCAGGTCCGTGCCGGTGAGCAGTCGCAATTTGCGATCTTCTACAAAGCCTATTCGAAGAAGGTCGATTCCTACGAACGTCCGGGTGAGCTCGTCGATGAGCAGCGCCGGGTCATGCGGTCCTATGCGGTCTTCAATGCCGATCAGATCGATACACTGCCGGGCGATTTCTATCCCGAAGCCCTCTCCCTCGTCCCGCCGGGCGACCGGCTCGGTCCGCGGGCGGAGCGCTTCGTCGATCGGCTGCCCGCGCGGCTGCGATGCGGCGGCGATCGTGCTTATTATGATCTGCGCGCGGACGTCATCACCATGCCGCCGGTCGAGCAATTCGACACGCGCGCCGCCTGGGCAGCCACCATTGCGCATGAGGCCGGCCACTGGACAGGCCATCCAGCCCGGCTTGCCCGATCGTTCGGGAAGCGCTTCGGCGATCAGGCATATGCGTTCGAGGAGTTGGTCGCCGAACTGACAGCAGCGCTGGTTGGCGCCGATGTGGGTCTCCCAACCACCCATCTCGACGACCACGCGGCTTATATCGGATCCTGGCTCGCCATTTTGCGCAAGGATAATCGCGCATTGCTGACGGCGGCTGCGCGAGCCGAGGAAGCCGCCGGGTTTCTGCTGCGGGCAACCGATCTCGCTTGCGAGGATGATCTGGACGAGCAGGCGGCTGCTTGATCTCGCCATGTCGCCGATTGCAATATATCCATATATCCGCTATCGTGGATATATGGATAACGAATCTGTCATCGTCGCGTTGGGCGCGCTTGCCCAAGCCACGCGCCTCGACGCCTTCCGCCTTCTGGTGCGTCACGAACCCGAAGGCCTTCCCGCCGGCGAGGTCGCCAAGGCGCTGGATGTCCCGCAGAACACGATGTCGGTGCATTTGGCGACCCTGGCGCGTGCCGGCCTGGTCACATCCGAGCGGCGCAGCCGGATCATCAACTACCGCGCCGATCTCGATGCGCTACGCTCCGTGATGCTGTTCCTCGTCAAGGACTGCTGTGGTGGCCGGGCCGAGCTCTGCCATCCACTTGCGGATGAACTGCTTGCCTGTCGTGCTGCCTGAAAGGACATCAACATGACGGATCGCCTGTTGAACGTACTGTTTCTTTGCACGGGCAATTCCGCCCGTTCCATCATGGCCGAGGCGATCCTCAGCCGTGAGGGGCTAGGCCGTTTCAAATCGTTCAGCGCCGGCAGCCAGCCCAAGGGCGAGGTCCATCCGTTCACCATTCATCTCTTGGAGAAGCTGAACTACGACGCAAGCCGGTTCCGCTCGAAGAGCTGGGAAGAGTTTTCCGGCCCCGATGCGCCGTCCTTGGATTTCGTGTTCACCGTTTGCGACAATGCCGCCAATGAGCTTTGCCCGGTTTGGCCGGGGCAGCCGCTGACCGCCAATTGGGGGGTGCCCGATCCGGCCGCTATCGAGGACAGCGAAACGGTGCAGCACGCGGCCTTCTTCGATACTTACAGGATGCTGTTCAATCGCATCTCGCTGTTCACCAACCTGCCGTTCGAAGGCCTCGACAAGATGAGTCTACAGAACCGGCTGAACCGGATCGGCAAGGAACAGGGCCGCGCCGACCTCCCAAGCGAAAAGGCACCCAGCGCATGAGCAATGCCGCAATCGATATCGTCATCTATCACAATCCCGAGTGTGGGACGTCGCGCAACACGCTGGCGATGATCCGCAACGCCGGGATCGAGCCGCATGTGATCGAATATCTCAAGACGCCGCCCAACCGCCCGCGCCTGGTTTCGCTCATCGCCCGCATGGGCATCAGCGCACGCCAGTTGCTCCGCGAGAAGGGCACGCCCTTCGCCGAGCTGGGTCTTGCCGATCCGACGCTCAGCGATGACCAGCTCATTGATGCGATGATCGAACATCCGATCCTCATCAACCGGCCAATCGTTGTGTCGCCGCTCGGCGTGAAACTCTGCCGTCCATCGGAAGAGGTGCTCGATCTTCTCCCGTCCGCCCAGCGCGGGGCTTTCACCAAGGAAGATGGCGAGCAGGTCATCGACGCCGCCGGCAAGAGGATCGGGGCGTGAACGCGACCGTTGCGGCACGACCCAAGCCGGCGATCAACAGCTTCGAACGCTATTTGAGCGTCTGGGTGGCGCTCTGCATCGCTGTCGGCATCGCGCTCGGCTATTCGCTGCCGAATCTGTTCGCAGCCATCGCATCGGCTGAGATCGCGCGCGTGAACCTGGTCGTGGCTGTGCTGATCTGGCTGATGATCGTCCCCATGCTGCTCAAGATCGACCTCGGCGCGTTGGGGTCGGTTCGCCAACACTGGAAGGGCGTCGGCGTCACCCTCTTCATCAACTGGGCGGTGAAGCCCTTTTCAATGGCGCTGCTCGGCACGCTGTTCCTGGGATGGCTCTTCCGGCCGCTGCTGCCGCAGGGCGAGATCAACGCCTATATCGCCGGGCTCATCCTGCTCGCCGCCGCCCCCTGCACGGCGATGGTGTTCGTCTGGTCGAACCTGTGCGACGGCGAGCCGACCTATACGCTGAGCCAGGTGGCGCTCAACGACGTGATCATGGTCTTCGCCTTCGCACCGCTGGTCGGACTGCTGCTCGGGGTCGCCTCGATCACAGTGCCCTGGGACACGCTGCTCATCTCGGTCCTGCTCTATATCGTCGTGCCCGTCATCGTCGCGCAGATCATTCGTCGGGCGTTGCTATCGTCAGGCGGGCAGCCGGCGCTCGATCGGCTGCTGGCAACGCTTGGGCCGGTGTCGCTGGTTGCGCTGCTGACGACGCTCGTCCTCCTGTTCGGCTTCCAGGGCCCGGCGATCCTGGCTCATCCGCTGGTCATCGCACTGATTGCCATTCCCATCCTCATCCAGGTCTACTTCAATGCGGGCCTGGCCTATTGGCTCAGCCGGCGCTTCGGCGTGGCCTGGTGCGTCGCCGCTCCGGCCGCGCTGATCGGCGCGTCCAATTTCTTCGAGCTCGCGGTTGCAGCCGCGATCAGCCTGTTCGGCCTCAATTCCGGGGCCGCGCTCGCGACCGTGGTGGGCGTGCTGGTCGAGGTGCCGGTAATGCTGTCTGTCGTCAGCATCGTCAAGAAGACGCGGCCCTGGTACGAGCAACGCGTTCCTGCATGATCGCTACACTGCTGGATTCCAGGTCGCTTTCCGACCTGATGGCGGAGCTGAGCGCGGCGGGTCTGCCTGCCAGTGATCTCGCCGAGGCGGGACGCCGCTTCTTTCGGTTCGAGGATGATGTTGGCCTTGTCGGCTATGGCGGGATCGAAGGCGACGGCTCCGACCGCCTGCTGCGCTCGCTGGTCGTGAAGGCCGATCGGCGCGGATGCGGATTGGGCGGTGCCATTCTCACGGCAGTCGAACGCGCTGCAGCTGATGAGGGCGCGACTAGCCTGTACCTGCTCACCACGACCGCCGAGCCTTTCTTTCGCCGTCACGGCTATGAAACAGCCGAACGGACCGACGTTCCTGCCGTCATCGCGCAATCGGCCGAGTTCCGATCGCTATGCCCGGCGAGCGCCGCCCTTTTGTACAAATGGATTGCCTGATGTCGCGTCTTCGTATCCTTCCCGAACCCGATCACATGCCCGCGCTGGACCGTGCAATGATCCGGCCCGATCTCGCCGCCGGGCTCGGCGCGCTTGAGCCGAAACCTCGCATCCTCCTCCTCTACGGCTCGCTGCGCGAGCGGTCGTTCAGTCGCTTCGCGGTCGAGGAAGCGGCCCGGCTGCTCATCCTCTTCGGCGCCGAAGTGCGGATCTTCGATCCGGCCGATCTCCCGCTCCCCGACCAGATCAAGGACGATGATCACCCGGCGGTGCATGAGCTTCGCGAGCATGCGCTTTGGTCCGAGGGCATGGTCTGGTGCAGTCCCGAACGGCACGGCCAGATCACCGGCATCATGAAAGCGCAGATCGACCATTTGCCGCTCGAATTCGGCGGCATGCGTCCGACCCAGGGCCGGACCCTGGCCGTCATGCAGGTTTCGGGCGGATCGCAGTCGTTCAACGCGGTCAACACGTTGCGGCTGCTCGGGCGGTGGATGCGCATGTTCACCATCCCCAACCAGTCGAGCATTGCTATGGCGTTCAAGGAGTTCGACGAGGACGGCCGTCTCAGTGCCTCAAGCTATTATGACCGGATCGTCGACGTCATGGAGGAGCTGGTGCGCTTCACGGTGCTGACACGTCGCCATGCCGATCAACTCGTGGACCGCTATTCGGAACGCAAGGCGGCAGCCGCCAAGCGCGACGCGGCCCAAGATCTGGCCTCACGGTCGAAGGCCTGACGGCCGGGCTCTTCCGATGCGACGCGCTTTCATGCCGTCCTGTGCGTATCGGGAGATCGGGTTGCGGGTGCCCTTCTTAAGGTCCTCTGCGTCATGAATGCCTGACGCGACAGCGCCTTCGCGCCTTTCGCCAGAGGATGCGGCACATGGGCCATCGCGCTGGCGGCGGCAACCCGAACGCTCCGGCCGTGTTGGCGCGCCGAGGCGCGCCTGCCCGCACCACCCGGACCTTATCGGGTTCCCCTTGGGCGTTGCCCGGCGGTGCCGCCGCCGCTTTTTCGATGGCCCGGAGGGTGCGCATCCGGCGGGAAGGCCGCCGGCCCTGCGACACGGAAAGGCAATCCCTCATGACCAGCTCCCTTTCAGCAGTGCTCCAAGCACTCGAACTCGGCCATCTCGACCTGATGGGCGACCAACGCTCGATGGAAGCGCCGCCGCCGGCCGAAGCGCTCGAACAGACCGTCAGCGCCATCTGGAGCGATCTCTTCGCGCTCTTCCCCTTCACCGCGCTCGAACGCGACATCGAGGATCTGGGCTGGGGCTTCGTCAATCTCTTCCACCGCGCGGCCGCCAAGAAGCATCAGCTGATCGACCGCCTGACCGACGAGATCCGGCTCCTGCTCGCCGAGCAGGACGGATCGGAGATCGCGACCGCTGATCTCGAGGACAAGATCGATCTCGCCCGCAAGGTCGAGCAGTCCGCCCAGGCCTATGAGGGGATGCGCGACACCGCGGCGCGCCACTATCTGCATGAGACCGGCCGCTCCTGGGTGCCCGCGACCGGCAACCGCATCTCGCTCGGCACGACCGCTGCGATCGTCGATGGCCGGGCCTATTTGCAGGCGCGGCGCGAGCGGGTGCGCGATGCCAATATGGTCCATGGCACGCCCGTGGTCTTCGCCGGCGGGCGCCTTCGCTTCGCCAGCGACGACGAGGCCAAGCAGTTTGCCGACAATCTGCTGCGGACCCTCAAGGCCGTGCGCGAACGTGTGGGCGACATGTATCTCGTCCATGGCGGCGACATGAAGGGCATCGAGCGTCTTGCAGCATCCTGGGCCGAGCAGAACGGCATCCAGCAGCTGCGGTTCGGCCTTGATCGCAAGCTTGGCGATCGTGCCGGCTTCCGGCGCAACGAGCAGATGCTCTCGGTCAAGCCGCGCTACGTCATTGCCTTCCAGGGCAACGGCGTCACCGAAAGGCTGGTGGTCGAGGCCAAGGCGCGCGGCATCCATGTCGTCGATCGCCGCGGACCGCTCGGAACGCCGCCGGCGGCTTTATCTCGCGGCTGACCGCCGTGCCGGCCGCTTCGGCGGCCGGCTTTTCTCAATCTCGCGGATTCCGGTGCCGGAGGGGAGGGGGCGGGGCGGATGCGTCCCTTGTTCCCTTCGGAGGTTCCGCATCATGTTCATGCCCGATCGCGCCAGTGCGTGCGCGCTCCTTGCCTTCCGCGCCGCGCATGGCCGCCACTGGAAGGCGAAGCTGCTGTCCTTATGGTCGACAGGCCGCGATGTGGACGAAGCCGATGGCGCTTACTTACGGCATCTTCGCAACCAGGCCGGTCCCTCCTGGCTCCGCCAGCTGACGCCGCGCCGCTGGCGCGCGATCGAAAGATTGGCGGCGCCCGGCGATCCGGTGCTTGCAGCCGTGTTTCTCGATCGAGCGCGCGAATTTCATCGCGGCGCGCAGATTGGCGCGCCTATTGCGCTTGCGCCGGCACTGCACTTGCTCGCGATCTCCTGCGAACTGGGTTTGAAGGCGCATCTTTTGGGTCATGGCTGGACGGACGATGCGCTGGCCCGCGATATCCGTCATGACCTTGTCCGCGCCCTCGACGAGGCGCGGCAGCTAGGCCTGCCGGCGCCCGGTCGTCCGCTGGCCGATTTCATCAAGAGCCTCGGCCCGGCCTATGCCGTGCATCGGATCGACGCGCTGGTGGCAGGTGGCTATGCCTGCGACATCGGCGCCGTGCTTTGCGAGACCGGGCAGCTCCTCGATGCCGTGGCGGCCTGCCTGAGGCCAGCCACGCCAGGCGCCGCCACCTTGCGTACCTCCTCTTCCCCCTCCGCGTGATCGTGCAACGGACGTCGTGTCGAGCCCGCGAGTGGCCATGCGAAGGATCTACAATCCCGTCCTGCGGCTCAAGGGACGGGCAGATAAGGCACGGGCGTAAGGTCCGCGAGATGCCGGACCGGCGTGCTCGGCAAAGCCGGCAATATCGGCGGTTTCGCTGGGTGGGCTCCGGTCATGGCCCAAGCGACGCACCGTCCTTCTCCTCATCTGACCCCTAAGCCGGCCGTCCGGCCCATCCAACCCGCAAGCCATCGGGCCGAGTTGCCGTGTGCCACGGCTGCCCGCACCACCCCTTGTCTCGGGGTTCCCCGGCGCTGCGCTGCCGGTGGATGGGCCGTCCTGTCCGCCTTGGCCGGGGATCAGTCGAAGGGACGGTCCCTTGGACCCACATCGAAGGAACTCAGGCCATGCAGAACCTCGTCATCCTCGCCGGCAATGTCGGTGGCACGCCGGAAACCCGCACCACCCAGGGCGGCACCCGCATTACCCATTTCAGCCTCGCCACCTCGCGCCCGAAGCGCGACAGCAACGGCAAGATCCTGCGCGACGACAACAATCGCCGCCTCGAGGACACCGAATGGCACCGGATCACCTGCTTCAACGGCGTCGGCAAGACGGTCGAGCAATATGTCGACAAGGGTATGAAGGTCATGGTCCGGGGCCGTATCCACTACACCCGCTGGACCGACAGCGAGAATATCGAACGCTACGGCGTCGAGATCATCGCCGACGAGGTGACCTTCCTCACCCGCGCCAAGTCCAACGAGAATAGCGGCGGCGGCAACGAGCCCGAAGACGATGAAATCCCCTTCTGAGCTCGGACAGGGCGGCCCGGCGGCATCGCCGCCGGGCCTCTTATCCTGTTCAGGCGCGGCATGGTCCCAAGCGGATCAGCGGGATCGGCATCGCCCCTTGGCATAGCGCTCCCAGCGCAGCACGGTGCCGGTCGCAATCATCGCGCAGCTGAGATCGCCGATGCCGGGCGCGTTGCACCAGGCGCCGGTCCGGTTGCCCTTGGCTTCGCCGGTCGAGACGCAGCGCATGGTGGGGCCAGCCACGCGAATATGCCCGGTGGATGTCTGGCCGCGCGGTCCGCCAAGCAGGCGCACCAACGCATCGCGGGCGGCCGGGCCACTTGCTCTCGGACAGGGCTGGCCGGGGCGGCAGCTGTTGTCGATCTCGCGCGCGGCAATGCCGGCGAGCCGCACATGGGCGCCCTCGCGGCACCAGATCGGGCCATCGCCATCCCAGACGCGCGTCGGTGTGCAGGCGAAGGTCTGATCATTGGGGACCACGGCGGCGGCAAGCAGGAGCGGGAACAGCATCCGGCGGGGCTAACCGACAAGCGGCGGCCTGTCATCCGGACCCGTTGGATGGAGCGGCAGGCAGGGCAAGGGGTGGGGCGCGACATCGGCGGGGACCTGGCCTCCTGGCCGGCGGGTTCGCCCGCTCTCAATCGGCGCGATCCTTGGTCCACCCGGTGACCTTTTGCGATCAACCCGCAAGGGGTCCGGTCGCTTCGCTACGGCTTTTTGGGCCTCCAGCCAAAAAAGTGATCGCGGCCACCGGCCGGACACATCGGGCGCCTGTCGAGCGGGACGAACCCGCCGGCGCGCAAAGGAGCCTCGACATGTTCACCGACATCGCAATCGCTCGCCGCCACGCCTTCAGCCTCTCGCGCAGCCTCATGATGGTCACCTTCGTCATCGCGATCGGGCAGCATTACGGGGTTATCACCGCCGAAGACGCCGACGGCAGCGTCGCCATCGTCACCGAATTCGATCCCTTTGCCTGACGGCTCGACCGGGAGCCGCTCGGCTCCCGGTTATTCCCCGCGCTTCGCTCGCGGCTTGCGCCGAAGACGAGAACCGATTGTTCAGATGCCGCGACTATGCTGCGATAATGACGATTGAGGCTGCGATAGCGAATGCCGGCGATGATGCCCTGTGGGCGCGCGTCACCCAGGAGGTGAACGCCTGGCGCGGTGCCTGTCTGCAATGCTTCGCCGCGGTGGAGGTGGCCGTTACCGAGACTTTGCTGCATCTGAGCGCTCAGCCGGGACGAGGACAGTCGGTGAAGCTACGGCATTTGGTCGGGCAACGGCTCGATGACCTTGCTGCACTCGTCAATGAGGGCGGCCCCTTTTCCGTGGAGGGAAAGGGTGTCGCGAGCCTGCTGGCGGAATTTCGGCACCAGGAAGGGCTGCGCACGATGCTCGCCCATGGCCAGGCGAAGCTGACAGTCGAACGGACCAGTCGATGGGCCGCCATCTTTCGTGTGATCGCGATCCGGGCACGGCAGGCTGATCGTTCGACGCTCGTGATCGAAGAGAACGAGGCGGCGGAGAGGCTTCAGCAGCTCCGTAAGGTATCGCAGAAATTGTGTTCTGCACTTGGCAATCTGCGACGGGCGGTTGCCGTCTGAAAGTCGGATTTCTCTGCATCTATGCGCTGAGAATGGCGGCTCCGGCGCGGCCGGACCGGGCTCTAGGCTTCGCCCTGAGCCTTGTGCCAAGTCTCAGCCCATTCGGGTGACGATCCCTGCCGTGACTGCTCGCACTTCTCAACCCTGCGCGCAAACTATGGCCCGGCCGGTCGCGCCGCGCGCTGGAGGGCAGTTGGCCAGGCCCGCACGCAGGTGCTCATCGTGCAGCAATATGTGCCAGGGACGGTCATGGCCCCGCGCCGCGAGATAATAGGCCGCGCCGTCGCAGCCGACCATGCGGCATCGGGCCTGCCGGTCGATGAGGCTGGCGCCTGCTCCATGGAGCCCGATCAGGGCATCGACATCCTCGCGCATCAACGCACCGCAGCGGCGGCATTGCGATCGGACGAGGATCTGGCGCAGCCGCATCGCCTGGAGTGACGCGGTCCAGGCCGGGGCAAGGCGGAAGAGAGTGGCGCTGCTCGTCATGATGGGCGGAGGATAGCGCCGGGCTCTCCGCGGAGCCAGAGAATCAGGACACCGCGATCATCTCTTCGCGATCCCGCCCGCCAAGACCTTCCTCCTGTCGGCTTGCCTGGCCGGCGCGCGCGCCCGCGCAAGCCCGCTTTGCGGGCTTCTCCACTGCCGTTGCGACCCTGCCGGTGCGCGGCCGCGCTCTGCCGCCGGCCCTTGGCACGCCTGTCGGAAGGCCCCGGCGGGCGGGGCCGGACAGATCAGGAGCGTTCTCATGTCCCAATCCTCCCCGAATGCGATGAGCCAGGCCGAGCGGATCGCCCGCGTCGCCGAACTCAATGACGCGCTTCGCCGGTCCATCCATAGCCCGGGCCGCAACCAGATCGTGATGACTGCGGGCGTTGCGGCGCTGATCGGCGACGTCGCCCTGTTCCGCGGCTTTCGCCGCCGCGCGGAGATCCTCCGGATCGTGCGCGACTATGACAGCTTCACGCCCGACAACGATCCGATCGACGAGCATGATTTCGGCCGCTTCGAGTTCGAGGATGCGATCCTCTACTGGAAGATCGACTATTACGATCTCGAGCTCGCCTATGGCTCGCCGGATGCCGCGAACCCCGAGGTCACGACGCGCGTGCTCACTATCCTGCTGGCCGACGAATATTGATCCGGCGCAGCCATCCCCCCGACCGGGGGGATGGCCCGCATAGTCTGCTTGAGCAGACTATGCGGGCAACGGACGCCGCATCCGCAAATGCGGGAGGGGAGGGCGCGGGTCCGAGATGTCGCGCGATTGCGCGTGGCCGGCGCCAGTGGCGCCGTTCGCTTGCCCGTTCACTGGCTCCAAGGAGACTTATCATGGCCGCATATTTCGCCGCGCATCCCGATCACGCGTTTCTCTTCGCGTTCGGCTGCTTCGCCCTCACCGTCTATCTGTTCCGCTATGCCGGTCCCGGCATTGGGGGTGGCGGCGACTGGTCCTCGCGCGATCATTATGAGCGCAACCTGCGCGATGGTCCTGACGACTATTGCTGAGGTGCCGCGGTCATGAAGACGATCGTCGTCAGCCTGCTCAAGGGCGGGGTCGGCAAGACCTTCCTCGCCAGTCATCTCGCCTGGTATCTTGCTGAACCGCCTGAGCGCCGCGTCGCCTTCGTCGATCTCGACCCGCAGGGCAGCTCGACGCGGCGCCTGGGCGCCGAGCGGCAAGGCGGATTTTCCGCCGACCTGTTCGATCCTGCCGCTGCCCTGTGCGCCGACGGGCAGGCCGGGCTAACCGTGCTCGGTGCCGATCCCCGTCTCCAGATGGTCAAGGCGGCGCAGGATGTGCGCGACTTCATCGGCCGCTTCCCGGCGCTCCGCCCGCATTTCGACTATTGCGTTATCGATACCGGTCCCAAGTGGGACGAGCTCACCTTGAGCGCGATGGCGGTCGCCGATGCCGTGATCGCGCCGGTGCAGGTTGCCGAGGATTCGGTCGAATGCGCCAAGATGCTGCTGACCGCGCTGCGCAAGGCCGAGGCCGCGCGCGCCGGCCGCAAGATCGCTTTCCTCGGGCTCCTCCCCTCGATGGTCAATCCGTTCGACCGGCGCGAGATGGAGAATGCGGTGAAGCTGGCGCATGCGGTCGGCGAGAAGCTCATGTTCCCGGCCTTCATCAAGGCGCGGCCGACCTACAAGCATGCCGCGGAAAATCATCGTCCGGTATGGCAGGAGACCGGCAGCGGCGCCAAGGCGGCGGCCGAGGAGATCCGCGCGGTGCTCGCCGAGATCGAGGGGCGCATGACAAGCCAGGAGGTCGCGGCCGCCTGATGGGCAAGTTCGACGAGCGCATCGAGGAGTTCGGACTTCTTGTCGGCGACCATGAACGGGCGCGCCGGGTCGAGGATATCGAACTTGCGCGCATCCTGCCCGACCCCGGCAATCCCCGGCGCAGCTTCGACGATGACGCGCTCGCCGAGCTGGCCGCCTCGATCGCGTCGCGCGGCGTGCTGCAGCCGATCACGGTTACGCCGCCCGACGCGAACGGCATGCACCGGATACGTCTGGGCGAGCGCCGCTTCCGCGCATCGCAGCTGGCGGGCCTTGCCACGATCCCCGCGATCGTCGTGCCGGTCGGCGAGGGAGTGCAACTGCTGGCCGACCAGATCGTCGAGAACGACCAGCGCGCCAATCTGTCGTCGGTCGAGCTCGCCCATGCGATCGCCCGGATGCTGAAGGGCGGGATGAACCAGGTCGAGATCGCGGCGGCACTCGGCCGATCCAAGCAGTTCGTCTCGCTCTATGCCGCCTATGGCGACATGCCGGCCTATCTCAAGGCGGCCCTGCCGTTTGCGCCTATTCGCCTTCTCTATGATCTGCACCGGACGGCGAGGGACTACCCTGCCGAGGTCGAGGCCTATGTCGCCAGCTGGGGCGACGCCGGCGCAACGCTCGCCGCAGGATCGCGCTTCATCGCCGAACTCAAGCAGACGCACCCGGCGCCGGTCCCTCCGCGGGCGCCTGTGGCACAGCCATTGGCCCCCACCGACCGCGATCCGGTTCGATCGGGCCTCACGGACAAACCCTCCGCGCCGATCCGATCTCCTAGACTACCGGTCTTGGTCGACGGCTTCCCTGCGTGGCTCCCGCTGGCGCCTTTGGTCACGGTGATTTTCGAGGATGGCCGCTGTCAACGGGCACCGAAGATTCCGCAAAAGTGGGCATCTAAAATTCCCTAGTTTGGCGGGAGGGTTTGTGTCGGTGATCAGCCGTGATGGAGATCGGGCTTTTCCTTTGCTGGCGGGCGGCCGCGCCGTTTCGGCAAGGGCGGCGGGTTGATGGACGGTGCCATGCGCGCATGCTCGGGCAGGAGGTCGGCGTGCTGTCGCATGCGATAGCTGGAGCCCTCGATCTGGATGACCACAGCGTGGTGAAGAAGGCGGTCGAGCAGCGCGGTGGCCACCACCGGATCGCCAAAGACATCACCCCATTCGGCGAAGCCGCGGTTGGATGTCAGGATCATGGCACCCTTTTCGTATCGGGCGTTGACGAGCTGGAAGAAGAGATTGCCGCCGCCGGGCGTGACGGGAAGATACCCGATCTCGTCGACGACGAGCAGGGAGGATCGGCATAGGAAGCGGATCTTCTCGCGCAACGTGCCCTCGCGTTCAGCCTTGGTCAGTGAAGCGATCAGATCGGCGAGCGGGATGAAGTAGACGCTCTTGCCCGCCTTCACGGCCTCGACGGCAAGGGCCGTGGCGATATGGCTTTTCCCGGTACCGGGCGGGCCCAGCAGATGCACCACCTCGGCCCGGTTGATGAAGTCCAGGCCAGCGAGCGCCAGGATGCGGTTCCTGTCGAGCGATGGCTGGAAGGAGAAGTCATATCCGTCCAGCGTCTTGATGATCGGCAGCCTTGCCATGCGCAGGGCTGCCTTGATCCTGCGGTTCTCCCGGAGCGACAGTTCTTCGTTCAGCAATATGTCGATGGCCTCGATGCCATCGATTTTGCCCTGCTCTATGCCGCGCAGGGTGGCGTCGAGCATCTCCAGGGCGCGTGGCATTTTGAGATGGACGAGGCTGCGGCGGATATTATCGACGCGGGATGCGGCACCCCCATGGTTCATGGCCGGTCTCCCCGCGCCAGTTGGCTGCCGATCGCCTGATAGATGGCCAGGGAGCGCACGGCGACATGCTCGCCTACACGACCGATGGCGATTACCTCTTTGCCATGGATACGGCGCTTGGCGCCGCTGCTGCCTGTCCGATGCGCAGGATCGATCCTGTACTGCCGACGCCCCTCAAGAACCGGGTGCTCGGCAATGACCTGGCCCAGGTCTACGATCCGGATCTTGTCGGGTAACTGCTGGATTTCGACGACGCGCCGGGTGCGATCGGGAACGCTGTAGTAATTGCCGCCGACCGAGACCATCCCATCGTGGCTGACGCGGCGCTCCAGCTTCAGAACAGCGTCAAAGCGGCCCGCCGGGAGCAGCTGCAACTCAGGCTGCTCGGCGGCGAAGGCTTCAGCAATAATCCGCTGCGTCGTGCCGTGGACACGGACGTTGGCGACGGTATCGAGCCAGTCGATCAGCTGGACATTGAGATCGTCCAGATTGCGGAAGCTCCGGCCCAGGAAGAAGTCCTTGCGGATATAGCTGAATGGCCGCTCGACCTTTCCCTTGGTCTTGGCCCGATAGGGACGGCAGGCGCGCGGCACGAAGCGATAATGCCCGGCCAGAGCCAGCAATGATCGATTGTAGATGATGTGGCCCTGATCATCTTCCCCGGTCACAGCGGTTTTCATGCGATCGTAGAGGATCTCGATCGGGACGCCGCCGAGCGCTTCAAAGGCCTGCATATGACAGCGCAACAGGCTTTGGAGATCCTGATGCATGACGTAGCGCGCAAACAGGAAGCGCGAATGTCCCAGCACCAGGCTGAACAGCCAGACGATCCGGCTGACGCCGGGCTCATCGGTAAATTCGACGACGAACCGGGCAAAGTCGACCTGTGCCTGCACGCCAGGCGGCGTCTCGAACCGAACCTCAAAGGGCTTGGGGCCGTTTTCCGGCCGGATCGCTGCCAGGAACCGCTTTACCGCGGTATAGGCGCCCATATATCCCAGCTCACGGATTTCCCGCGTCAGGCGCGCCGCAGTCAGATCGGGAAAGGCCGTCACTCGCTCACGCAAAAATTCCAGATAGGGTGCCAGTTTGTTCGGTCGACCCAGCATGCGAGGGCCGTAAACCGGGGCCTCGATGCCCCGTTCGATATATTTTCGGATGGTCTTGGGATCGCGACCAGTGCGTCGGGCAATGGCGGATATCGATACGCCCTGCCGATGTAGTTCGAGGATCATCATCAATTCTCCAAGTCGGATCATCGGCCCCGTCTCCGCGTCTGCAAAGGAGATGAGGACAATGTCGGCTCATCTCATTCTGCCGGGGCTAGCCCCGGCAGAATGAGATGAAGGGGCCACCAACTAGGGAATTTTCAAAGCCCACTTTTGCGGAGAATTGCACGACCGATGACAGGCCGCGAGCGTGAAGTCGCTGCCTCGTCGATCGGTCCGACCGGCGAGAGAAGCGAGGCCTTGCCAACAACTGACCCGCCTCCTCCGCGTTCGTAGTTTATCTTGCACGATGGTTTGGGCCGTACCCTTCGGGGTGCGGCCCTTTTCGTGTCGATGGGCGGGGGCAGCGCCGAAGGCGCCGCCCCTTGCTGCGGACGATCGGTGTTCGAGAGGGGTTCGCTGGCCGAAGAACAATAGTCTGCCCAAGCAGACTATAAGATGAGTTGAGTAAAGGTAAGGGCCGGATAGGCTTGGCGCCGGGGATGTATGACAATAGCGTTGGGGACATGCCCGTCCTCACCTTTCGGCTCGACGATGATGTCGCCCAGCGTTTCGCCGCGCTCGCGGCGGTATCGGGCGGCCGCTCGGCGCTGCTGCGCCGCTTGATCGGTGACGCCTTGGCCATGGAGGCGGGGGAGGGGCATCAGGCGCCGCGCGCCCGCCAGCGCGCAACCTGCCGGGTCGAGGTTCGGCTGATCCCGGAAGAGATCGCCGCGCTCGACCGCGCGGCGGATGTGCTGGGGATGAAGCGTACCGACTGGATCACCACGTTGCTGGCGCGGCGCTTGCGCGCAAACGCGCCCTTGCCGCGCGAGGAGCGGGCGGCCGTCGCGCAGGCGTGGCGCGAGCTCAATCGGATCGGGATCAACCTCAACCAGGCGACCCGCGCGCTCAACGCCTCGGTGATGGTCGAATCCGGCCTCGACGTCGCGCGGGAAGCGGCCAGGGTCGCAAGCTTTAGGTCCGAGATCGTCGATGCGCTCGCCGGTCTCGGGGCCGCGCTCAAGGGCGATCTTCGCTACTGGGACATGGCCGATGCGTGAGGAGGAGGGGGTTCTCCCGCTTCCCAGCCTGATGGAGGCCTGGCGGCCGCCGGCAGGCGGCAAGCGGACCCTGCGCGGCGCCTATGTTCGGATCAAACCGGGCGGAAGCGGGGGCGGGGCCGCCCGGCCGATGTCGATGGGCCAGGCCGAGGCGCGCGCCAAGCTCGAGCGGATCGTGCGCAAGGCGCCCGAGGTGATGGTGAAGGTCTCCGGCAAGCAATATGGCGCTCATCATGTCGCCGAGCATTTCGGCTATGTGGCGCGCCACGGGAAGCTCGCCGTCCGATCGAGCGAGGGCGAGATTATCACCGAGCCGGATCGGCTCAAGGCGATCGCTCAGGACTGGGCGATGCTCGACGAGGCCATGAACGAACATGGCCGGGAACGGCCGACGTCGATGTCGCTGGTGCTGTCGATGCCCGGGGGATCGACCGACGCCGAGACGCTCCATGATGCGGCGCAGGCATTCGCGCGAATCCTGTTCGAGGGGAACCATGCCTATATGCTGGCGCTCCATACCGACACCGATCATCCCCACGTCCATCTGACGGTGGCGACCGAAGGGGCGGACGGAACCCGCTTCAATCCGCGCAAGGCGGATCTCCATCATATGCGTGAGACCTTCGCGCATGAGCTGCGCGCGCGCGGTGTCGCGGCGGAAGCGACACCCCGGCGGGCGCGCGGTCATGTCCAGAAGCGCGTGCGGTCAGCCGCGCTCCATCTCGATGCCCGGCTTGGGGCCGAGGGGCGCAGGCTCAATCTCGCGCAGCTCAACGAACTGCGGGCGCAAAGCTTCGTGCGTGCGGCCGACCAGGAGCGCCGGCCGGAAGATGTCATGGCGCTGGCGCGCCAGAAGCAGATCCGCGGCGCCTATGCCGAGGCCGCCGTCGCGCTCGCCGCCACCGGAAAACCGGAAGATCGGGCCTTGGGGCAGGAAATCGCCGGCTTTCTGGCGGCGATGCCGCCGGCGGTGTCGCGGCGGCTCGCGCGCGCACGGGAGATACTGCAATCCGAACGGCCGCCGCAGGAGCGCCGAAACGAGCCGGAGGGCGTTTCGCCGCCCACAGGTGCGGACGAGGGGCGGCCACCGCCTCACCGGGATCGGGAACGATGATGGCCGGCGCTCCCGCGGGCGGCTTGCCTACCTTGCCTGTGTGGCCTTGGCATCCTATCTGGATGCGATGCCAAAATATCTTGGAAAATAGCGAATTTAGGCGCTGATACGCGCTTCTAGCTTGTTAGAAAAAAGCGTGCTATTATCTAACAGATAGGAGCACAGCCAGTGTCTGCGGTAGCCGATCGGATCATGAAGCGCGTGCGCGGCAAGGGCCGCGGCTGGGTGTTCACGCCCAAGAGCTTCGTCGACTTCGGGACGCGTGGGTCGGTCGACATGGCGCTGTCGCGCCTCGTGACCGCCGGCGACATCCGGCGCATCGGCCGGGGTCTTTATGACTATCCGCGCCAGCATGACAAGCTCGGTGCGCTCAGTCCCGATCCCGCCAATGTCGCCAAGGCCCTCTCGACGCAGAGCGGGGACAAGCTCGCACCGTCGGGCGCGGCGGCGGCGAACAGGCTCGGGCTATCGACCCAGGTTCCCGCCCGGGCCAGCTATGCCACGACCGGCCGCACCCGGGTCAGGCAAGCGGGCGGGCGCAGCCTGACGCTCAAGCACAGCCGCGCACCGGTGCTCGACAATGCGCCGGACTCGGTCAACGCGGTCGTGCAGGCGCTCGCGCATCTGGGGAAGGACAATATCGATAGCGACAAGATCCGGCACTTCGCCGCCCGCCTCGATGATCGCGACATGCGGATGCTCGCCCAGGCCAGGGCCGAGATGCCCGGATGGATGGGCGACGTCGTCTTAAAGATCGGCGCCGCCCGCAATGGATGAGTTCGCACGCAGACCAGCCGAGGATCGGCGCGCCTTTATCGATGAAGCGGCGGCGCGGCGGGATCTGACGCCGATCATCATCGAGAAGGATTTCTGGGTCTGCTGGACGCTACGCCGCCTCGTCATGTGTCCCGACCTCGCCGGTCACATGACCTTCAAGGGCGGGACCTCGCTGTCGAAAGCCTATGGGATCATCGCGCGCTTCTCCGAAGATATCGACCTCACCATCAGCCGCGCGGCGCCGCTGCTCAGCGAAGTCGCCTCGCCGATGGACAGCGACATTACCGGCAAGGAGCGCGAGCGCCGGACCAAGGCGCTCAAGGCGGCGGCACAGGCTTATGTCGCCACGGTCGCCATGCCGATCCTGGCGCGCGAAATCGAAGTCGCTCTCGGCACGGCCGAGGGCTGGAGCCTGGCGCTCGATCCCGACGACAAGGACCAGCAGACGCTGCTCTTCGTCTATCCGCGCACCTCGGGTTACGGGCTCGCCTATGGCGAGAATTACGGCGGCGCGGATGAAAGCGGTTACATCAAGCCGCGCATCAAGCTGGAATTTGGCGCCCGCGGCGACACGGAACCGTTCGCGCTTCGACCGATCTTGCCCTATCTGGCCGAAGACTTTCCCGAGGAACTGCCGGATCCGGTGACCGAGGTGCCGACGCTGGCCGTTGCGCGGACCTTCTGGGAAAAGGTCACGATCCTTCATGCGCTCCATCATAACGGCAAGCTGCGCGAGGGCATGTCGCGCCATTATTATGACGTGCTGATGCTCGACCAGGCGGGCATCACGAACGAGGCGATGGGGCGGATCGATCTGCTCGAGCAGGTCGTGCACAACAAGAGCCTGATGTTCGCGGACAGGTCGGCCTCCTATGACACCGCCGTGGTTGGAACGCTGCGCCTGTCGCCCGATGGCGCGACTTGGGAGAAGCTTGAGCGGGACTATGGCGCGATGTCGGAGATGTTCATGGCCGCGCCGCCGAAATTCGAGGCGTTGATGAAGGGTCTGGCGGCGATCGAGGGGACGATCAACGGGCGTTGATGCCGGAGACCGCGAATGAGCAAGTAATCTAAGTATTTGAAATAGAACGATAAAAGACTGATAATATATCTTATGTTAAATCAGTGCCAGCATCGCACAAGCGAGTGGCGGCTCACGCACCGAAGTCTGGCGTCATAAGCCGAAGGCGCACCGAAAAGCTGCTCGGGCTGCCGAAACCCGACAGGTTGGCAACCAGCTGGGTTTCGTGCCTGCACAAAGATGGGCTAAATGCGGGACCAATGGAATCGAGCGAGGGAACTTGCATGATCACCGCCAAGCACATCCCTTGGGAGCCGATCGGCACTTTGCCGGAAGACCGGAAAGACGGCCGTCGCTTGCTGCTCTGGGAGGTTGACCTCCCTGTGATCGGGCGATGGGATAGCGACCGTGAGGGCTGGGAAAATCCCGAAAGCATGCATATCCTGGAAGAAGTCATCTACTGGGCCGACATCACCCCACCCGTGTGATGAGTGGATAGGAAGGGGTTACTTATCGGTATCCGCAGTTCGACTGATTCAATAGTGCGCCAGCGTCCGGCCGATGCCGATCCGTCTGAACGGCGGCTTGGTCTTAAAGATATCGATGAGATCGAAAGCGCCGAGCGCGAAAGCCGCGATGTCGTTGCCGGCCTTCAGGACGATGAGCTCGCCGGCATTGTGTCTCTTCGCGATCATGCTGTTGTTGGGATGAGAGGTGCTGTCTCCCGCGGCGGCTCCGCTTCGAGCCAAGAGAAAATCTGGCTAAGATCGTGGTCCGTTTAGGCAGCGATCGTCACCATCGGTGGTGCCTCTCCCTTGGTCATGGCGCGGCCCCGCCCGCGGGATCTGCTGGAAGCGGGATCACATTGGCCTCGCCGAACAAAGCTGTCACCTTCGCCATCGCGAGCTCGCTTAGAATCTGGGTGAACAACAGCGCCAATCGGCGCTTCGGTCTGGAGCACGCGACGTAGAACAGGTTGCGATTGCTCTCGAAGGATTCGACCTTGTCTGCCGGGGGGCCTGGGTCGAGCCGTTCCAGCATCTGCGCGAAATTATACTTGTTCCAGCCACGGCCGACGATGACGAGCACGTTCTCGAACTCCGCACCCTTCACGCCGTGCTTGGTGGCGAAGGGCGTGTGACCATCGATGAACGCATCCACCGCCATCAGCTCGGTGTAGGCGACGTCCCGTAGCCTTCGCAGCTGGGCGATCCTCCGAGACTCGCCTTCGACCGGTTCGGGTCCGGCGTCGGCCAAGCGTTGCTCGCGGTCCAGCACCGCCTCGGGCAGATGCATGTGAGCCTGGCCTTTGATGAGGTCGATGACGGCGCCGATCGTGCCGGTCGCTCGCAATTGGATAAGCTGTTCGAGAGACTGCGTCCATGCGACCTTGTCGTGATGCCGACGGATGCACGGCCTGCCGGCGCCTAGGCTCTCAAACATCTCGCCATAGCGCTTCGCCTGAAAGGCCGCGCATGCTGGCTCGAGCTGGTCGGCCAGAAATTTGATGTGGGGGTCTTCTTTCTTGAGCCAGGCATCGTTGAACTGGCCATAAATGCTCTGGATGGTCGGATAGCCCTGTTCCTTCGCCAGCACGCTGTGGCTGAGCATCAGGATCTTGGTGCGTTCGACGGCAAAGTCCCAGCCCTCATCCGACAATCGCTGCTTCAGGTGATCGAGATAGGCGCGTGCCGCCTCGGGGCTCGTGTCGCCAGTCCAGTGACCACCGCCCTGGCCCGTTCGGCGCTGGCCCGGCCATGCATTCGTGTGAAAGATTCGAGCCTCACCCGGCGCATCCGGGTCGCTGGGGATCTGTTCGAGATCGGGTCGCATGCGATTGAGCACCGCGACGATGGGTTCGGCGGATCGGAAATTGGCGTTTTTGTCGATCACCTCGAGTGCTGCGTGCTCGACCGCACCGCATCCCTCACCGTAGATCTTCTGCCAATGGTCGCCGAACAGGCCAATGATAGGCCCCGTACCCGTACCTAGGAAATGCTGCTTTAGAGCCTCTACGAAGCCCGCATCGGTGTCCTGATATTCGTCAATCAGCAGCACGGGATAGCGCTTCGCTAGCACTAAGCGAAACTTGGGCCGTGCCAGCAGCTCCGTCATCAGCGTCAGCACGTCTTCGTGCTTCAATGACACCTCGTCTGGCGTCACCCGGGGATAGCCGAGGTCGTAATTGACCTTCCTCGCGCCTAGCCCCCCCACCCCGGCATCGGCGAGACGTTCTCCCCATCCCGGCAAGTCAGGCACGATCGCGCGGAGCTGGGGCTGAAAGTCCTGCAATACTGACCAACAAAATCCGTGAATGGTCTCCGGCCGAACCGCCGGGTGGGCCTGAACGCGCGCGATAATCTCATCCTTCGCCACGTTCGTGAACGTGATGCAACCAATCTGTTGGCGCTTACGCACAAGTTCCGTACCGCGAAGTTCGATCAGGCGGCGCAGCGCCTTTTCTAGGGAATATGTCTTGCCTGCGCCCGCGCCTGCCTCGAGCCGGAAGCTTTGTCCGGCATCGAAGCACGCATAGACACGCTCAAGTGCAAGGCGGCCGGCCGCGTCGGCGGCGGTCTCTTCGTCAGCCATCGACCTGGGCCCCATCAGCCGCGTCAATCACTTCGGCGACCAACTCGGCGGCGATCGCGTCTGGCCCGAGGGTCGGCGCTGGATTGCCTTGGGCAAGCCACCGCAACCCTTCGCCGATGTAGCGCGGCGTCCGCCACTCGGTGTTTACGATCGCATGTTCAAGCGCAAAGCTGGACTTTTTCTGTTCGGCCGCATGCTCATAGGCGAGCGTCGCCTGGTCGCCCTCGCCGAGATCGAAGAGTTCTGGATTGGCGAGGATGAAGGCATCCTCAAAGCTGCGAGCACATGGACCGCCATCCTGCTCGGGGATCTGATAGGCGAGCCGTCGTCCGCCGTCGGTCTTCTCCTCGGTCGACTTGTCGAGCAGCTGGGCTGGGCTCACGTCGGGCTCGTACCAGCTTTTGATACAGGCATTGCTGGTGAATGTGCCCTCGGCCACACGAACCGCCACGCGCTTGTTCTTGGCCCCGGGCGCAACGGAATCGATATCGGTGATGATCAGCGTGCGCAACTCGAGGAACGCCAGCAGGCCGAAGAAGCGATGGGCGTAGGCGCCGCCGACCTCCATGACAGTGAGGTACTGACTGCTTAGTTGCGGCTCGCCTTGCGCGGCAGCGTCGGTCTTGCGGATCATCGCCGGAAGGAGAAGGCGTTCAGCGGTTCCTTCGATCAGCACCGCCTTGTCCGCAAAGAAAAGGTCGCAGCGGGATAGCGTGAGATATTGATGAAGAAAATTGCGATCCTCTTCCGGCGCGCCGCCCATACCCTGCCGGAGATCCTTCACAACTGAGCGCCGGAGGCCCGGGCCGTCGGTAACCGACAGAAAATAGCGGAGGCTCTCGAAGCGGGCTTCGTTCGCCATGTGGGGCGAGTGGGTGGTGACGACGAACTGGACCGGCCACGGACGGTCGGCGTTCAATTGGGCGACGAACGCGTTGGCGATGTACTCCAGCTGGCGTATGAACACCTCCTGCATCTGGGGATGCAGATGCGCCTCGGGCTCCTCGATAAAGATTAGATGCACGCCGGCCGCTGTTGGCGTTCCCTGGAACTCGCGGAAGAAGCGCAGGAGCTGTAGTAGCATGTAAACGAGGTTGCGCGCGCCGAGGCCATTGTAGGTTTCGGGCAGGGTTACGCCGTTCACGCCCCGGTAGCGCAGGCGCGTGTGGTTGCGAGCAGCTTGTCGACGTCGAAGCTGGTCTCTGTCACCAATCCCGGGTCTACAAGGCCAGGATATCCAAACAGGTCGAACGTGGGCAGCAGTGAGGTCAGCTTGGCGTTAAAACCGATATGCAGATCGCCCTGGATCTGATCGACCGCCTCCTTGAGCTGCTCGGCGGTGCTGCGTCGCGTTGGATCCAGTTCGTCCGTCAATGCCGATTGGAAGAGCACCTCGACCACCTTGCCGAGCACGTCGCGCTCGCGGAATGTATCGTCATCCAGCCCGCGCTGGGCATTGATGAAGCCGCCGCCGACGAGCGCGGACAGGATCTTTGGTTCCAGTGTCTTCCGGTTGGTCGGGTCGTTCGGATCGACCGCTTCCAGCGATCCGGCATAGGCCGAGGCAATGCGATTTCCGAGTTCGCGGTAGAGCCGGGCGCGGTCCGCCTCCGGATCTTCGAGCGGCTCCGTTAAATCAACGAACAACGCCTGTAGCGCATTGGCCTTCGGCGCGAACCGGAACTCCAGCCGGGCCTCGTGGCAATCGGGATTCAAGTCGATGATGCACTCGCTAAGCGGCCCAAGATCGGCCGCATCGACGTCATAGCCGATATCGAGCACGAGCTTGATTGCTGGCAACTGTCCGAGCGTCTCGGACGAATCTTGCTGCGCGCGGAAAGACACAAGCGATGTCCAAAAGCATTCGTGACACCCGAGCGAAAAATCTTCGAGGCGGAAACTCAGGGCGCGATCGGACAGCAAGCGCCGGAACAGCTCGGCGATCGACGTCTTGCCGCTGTTGTTGCGGCCAACGATGAGCGTCGTCTGTTCTTCGAAACCGATCTCCACGTCGCGGAGGAGCCTGAAGTTTTCAATCTTAGCTCGGTTGATGCGCATTTTCCCCCCTATTTTGGCGCTATATAACCCGGGCGATGAACCCTAGCGTCAGCGCGCCCGACGCCATCGGCTTGGGCGCCGATCACCTGGACGTCCGCACGGCGGAACCAAGGATCGGTCCCGAAGATGATCATGGCGCTGTCCTCTAGCCGCATCGCGTCAAGCGAGCTCGCACTTCGAGTGGAGGTCGTCACCGACAACGGACTTGGCAATCTCGACAAGGTGGGGATGGTGCGTGAAGAACAGGACCTGCGTGGAACAGGCCACCTCGGCGAGCACCCTGAACCCCGCTTCGGCGCGCTCGTCGTCGAAGTTCACGAACAAGTCATCGGCGAGAAACGGCAGGTTGACCCCAGCCTTCACCGATTGCTCCAGCGCCGCCAGCCTAAGGGCGAGGAAGAGCTGGTCGGTGGTGCCCTCGCTCATGGCGCCCACCTCCACCATTGTGCGTCGATCGTCCCTCAGGCCCAGCAGCCGCGGGACGCTTCCGTCGGCGTCCACTCGTAGCGCGGCATAGCGGCCGGCGGTCAGAATCGAGAACAAATCGCCGGCGCGCAACAGCAACGGATCTTGATGTCTTTCGCGGTATTTCTCGATCGCCCACTTCAACGTCAGCGCCTGAGCACGCTTCAGGATGTACTGTTCGGCAAGGACTTCAAGCTCGGCCTTCGCCTGTTCCGCGTCCGATGCCGCGTCCACCGCGGCTGTCCCGCCCGCGTCGAGGGCGGTGAAAGCAGATCTGGCGTGGCCATGCGCCGTAGCCGCTGCGGCCACCTCGTCGTTCAATTCCCCCAACCGTGCATCCAGCGACGAGACGTGGCTCGCGATTTGGTCAGGATTAGAAGCGGCGACTGCGGCGACGAGTTCGTCCAGCGTGAAGCCGTCCCCTTCCTCGACGATCCTGCGTTCTATGGCGGCCCGCTCCACCGTCAGCCGGCGCTTCGCGCGCGACCGTTCGATCGCTTCCGATAATTCCGCGCGATCCGTCGATTTGGTTTCAGCGAGCGCGGGGGCCAGCGCCGCGTCGGCCGTGGCGAGCTTCGCCGAAGCCTCCTCGAACTGATCCGCGCGGCGGCGCGCTTCCTCATCCAGCGAATCGATCAGCGTGGCGGCCGACCTGGCCGCCGTGAGGCAATTCCTTAGAGCGCCAAGCCGCGTCGCCGTGTCGCCCGCGGGAACGTTGGAGCCATCGGACAACTTCTCTACCCGCTCCATGTGATTGCTGGCGTCCCTGCGGATCGTCTCGACCCTCCTGCGCAGGTCTGCCTCTGCCGCGATGGCGCCACGAAGATCATCGAGTAGTTCCAGAACCGCACCGCAAGTGACGATGTCCAGCTGCAGACCGGCTTCGTCCATTACTTCTCGCCAGGAGGTGACGTTCGACGCGTCCTCATCGTCGAGGCGCTGGTGCCGCCGGTCGAGGGCGGAGGCCTCCGCGGCGATCTGGTCCAACTGTTCTGCGGCAAGACGGCGCTGTTGCGTAAAATCCTCGTATTCAGCCCGCTTCCGCTCGGCTGCCGCGAGTACCGGCGTTAACGGTCCGCCGGCGTCCGCAACCTCCAACGCCTGCGCCAGCGCGGCCCGGCACCGGTCACGCCGTCCGACAATGGAAGCGAGATCGGCCCGCAACGTCAAGCCATCGCGATGGGCCTCGACCGCCGCGTCCCGCGCCGACCGCCAGGTTAGGAAACGGGTGGGCTCGAGGGCTGGCAGGCCGGCCGCGGTCAATCGCGCCGCCCATGCCTCCGCTGCTTCTCCATAACGCTTGCGGGCATCTTCAATCCGGCCCTGCGCTTGTTTGGCCTGAAGATCGTGCGACGCCTTGGACCGCTCGAGCACGGAGAGGCGGCTCGACTCCTCGGCCAGCGAAAAACGGAGGACCATCTTCTCGTCCACACGGGACACGCTTGTCTCGTAGTCGGCTACGGCCGCTTCTGGAGACCCGAGTGGGGTCCCCGCAAGGACATTCTCACGGATGGGTTGCCAGCAGTCCTGGCGGCTCAAACGGACCGATGCGATCTCGTCCTCGGACACGACGGTGCCGGTCGCGAGTTGGCCAATCTCCAGCGCAACCTTCTCGGCCTCTTCGGTCCAGTGCCGGAGCTGCTCCTCTTCACGGCGAACTTGGCCGAGAATTTCGGCCAGTTCGCTACGTGCGGACTCGATCTCCTCGTCGCCCACCTCGGGTAGCACCAGCAGCTCGTCGATTCCGCCCGTCCACGGCGAAAGGCGGGTGAGCAGGGCGGGCAGCGACGATGCCAACGCTTCGACCCTAAGGCCGGCTCCTTCGCAACGAGCGTCGGCATCCGATCCGAGCGCGCGTGCGGCGTCGACCGCATCAATGAGCGCCTCGGAAGCCGCGGCGGCCGATGCACCATCGAGCCGGTCCTGCGCGCGCTTCCTTCGGTCGTCGAGATCGTTCCGGCTCTCGGCGATCTGCCTTCTCGCGGCGGCGTTCTCGCCGTGAGTCCGGGAGAGGTCGCGCAACTTTGCCGCCAAAGCGCGTGAAGGTGTGGCGTCCGCGTTGGGTCCCGCTTCGGCCCTCAAACGGCGAGTCAGCGCCTCCGCGACGACGAGCTCCGCCTCGCGCCGGACTAGATCCTGCGCGGCCTTCGCGACGGCGCCCCCGTCCGCGATGAGCTGGTCGATCTCGTCCGCCTTTTCCAAAAGGGTCGGATCGGCCTCGATTTTGTCCCGACGGTTTTCCGCGTCAGCCTTTAGCTGCTCTGCGGTCGACCTCTGGCGCTGGGCCTCCTCGGCCTCGCGGATCACGCGTTCCGCCTCGTCCTCGCGTTGCACACTGAGATCAACGATGGTTTCGTAGCCGAGCAGGGTCTCGGTCTGCTCGTCGCGCAGCCGTACGAGCGGGGCGAGCCGCCTTACGCGGTCTGCAGCCCTCAGCTCCGTTTGGACCACGTCGCGGGCGTCTCGAGCCAGATTGAGTGCGGCCTGTGCCTCCAGCATCGCGTTCCGTGCGTCAGACCAGGACTTGGGCTTGAGAGCTGCGTCTCGGATCGTCTTGGTGGCTTCGGCGAGCTGGCGGTGCGCGAAGGTAAAGCTGCGTCGCTGGGACGTCGTAGGCGCCCAGATGGCATCGGCCTCGCCTTCGAGCTTCTTGAGCTCGTCGGCGACGCCGGTGAGGCCAGAACCCGCGGCGAACAACGTGCGGCCGAGGTCGTTCTTGGCTTCTACCATTGCCTTGCCTCCCGAGCGCAGGGCATCCTGGTCGAGACTGAAGGAGAGGCTGAAGGTTTCGCGGGTCTGCCCTTTCAGCATCGAGGCAAGGGGAGCCTCGTCGATCGCTGCGTCATTCGTGTCAAGCAGCGTGCCGGCCGTACCCTTTTTCCGGCGGCACGCGAACGTCCGACTACCGTCCTCCAGTACCGCACCGACCCTGAGGAGGATGTAATCGAACATGAAGTTGTACGGCGACCGCTGGGGGAATCCGAAAAGGAGGTCTGACACCGCCGCCAGCGAGGTCGTCTTGCCGGCTTCGTTCGCCCCATAGATGATGTGGAGGTCGGGGTCGCCGGACCGAAAGTTTAGCTCGCAGTCCGCGAAGCGGCCGTAACGTTCGAGGGAAAGGCGGGAGAAACGCATTGTCAGGCTTCCGGCGTCAGGCGCGACCGCAACGCCGTTGACGCGGTGCCGAGGATTCCTGCCCAGTCGCCCTGTGCCGCTAACAGACGCAATTCACCGTCCTCCGACTCACCGAGCGCGCTCTTCGCCAGAACCATGAAGCGCTCCAGATCCGCCTCAATCGCCGCCGCTAGTCCGAGGTCCGAGGAGCCCTCGCCGATCAATTCATCGAGATCCTCGCCGAGCACGGCGTGTTGTTCCGTGGTCGGCTCCGACACCAGTACCTTCACCTTCTCGACATGAAGGTCTGGCGAGATCGACGTGGCGATGGCGCGCACGTCGTCCCGAATGGCCCCAGCCTTGTCGATGAGCGCGCCTGCGCCTGCGAGCTCGCCCCTCAGGCTCACGCGGACGATCATTGGCCGACCGGAGCCATCGGCGCCGTGGATGCGCGTCAGTTCGGCGCGGATCAGGTCCGGGAGGCCGCCCGGCGATGAGCCGGCGCAATCGATGTCGAGGCGGATCCAGCGCACAACGTCCAGATCGATGCGATCAATGGACGAAACCTCGCCATCCACCACCGTCACGATGACTGCACCCTTTGCGCCCGCCTCGCGTATAGTGCGGCCCTGCACGTTGCCTGGAAAGACGACATAGGGGTTGTCGTTGACGATTTCGAACTCGTGCACATGGCCGAGTGCCCAGTAGTCGTAGCCCTTCCCGCGTAAATCTTCGACGCCACAGGGCGCGTATTTGGCGTGCCCCGGCCGCCCCGCCAAGGCGGTGTGGAGTACGCCGATGTTGAACGAGTTCGCTTCTGCGGCCGGATAGGAGAGGACGAGGTTGTCGGTGACGGCCGGCGTGGAAAAGCTCTGGCCGTGCAGCGCCACAGCGAGGTTCGGCAGCCTGTGGGTTTCGGGACGCCTCGGTCCGAATTGGCGAACGTTTGGCGGCCAAGTCAACGTCCGCGAGATCGCCGAGGCGGCGTCGTGGTTGCCGGCAATAATGAACGCTGGAATGCCGGCCTGATCGAGACGGCCCATGGCCCGGGCAAAGTAGAGTCCCGTCCCCATATCGCGCCAGTCGCCATCGAATAGATCGCCGGCGATGACGACAAAGTCCACCGCCTCGTCGATCGCGCATTGGATGAGGTTGTCAAACGCGGATCGCGTGGCCGACCGGATCTCCTCGACGGGAAGTCCATCGTACCGCGATAGGCCATGCAATGGACTGTCCAAATGGATGTCCGCAGCATGCAGGAAGCGGAAACTCGACACGGTGATGTTCCCCCCTGGCAGTCAGTGCCTACCGTTTATGAAGATAAGAGCGGCAAATGGAGACGTTGGCCATTTGCCGAAGCGCAGCTTCTCAGGCCGCATAGCGGCCGTCCTCAAGCTTTCGTACCATCCCCATTCCTGCAAGCGCATCAAGCACTGGCGCGACTGTAGAGGCGCGTTTCCCTTTGAATGCACGGGCAACATCTTTGGGCGCCAATGGTTTGGCGGACCGCGCCACGACGCTTGCGACGGCAACCACTTGTTCTGGAAGGGCGCTTGGCCAATCCCGCTCCACCTTCTTTGCCTTGGTGCCTCTGCGAAGTTGCAGGACGACTTGGGCCGGCTTCTTTCGGAGGGATTTCGCCTGGAAAGAGGGCCGAACCCACCGGATCTGCCCCGCACGCTCCTCCTCGGCTCGCTCGTCATTCAAAGCAACAAGCCTGACCAGCATTTCCTCATGTTCCAAGTCGCGCGGCCAACCGTATGCTTCAGCGACAGCCTCATCTATCTGTTGGTGATAATGGCGGATGAGCGAGACTTCGCCGCGTTCGGCGATGGACCGGTATTTGGGATCAAGAACTCCACCCTTGGCATCTCGCATACGGGCGAGCGTGGTATAAAGTGCTGTCAGGGTCAGATCCGAATGGCGCGCTAGAACCTTCCGGCGCAACCTGTCCAATTTGCGCGCTGCAATCCGAATCCTCTGCTCCAGTTCCGGCACGCTCGGCGGAAAGGGAAACGGATCAAAACAGGTTTCATTTTGATAACGCGGATCGTCGCCCGACCCCATCCGCCCGCCCGCACGAAGCGCCCACACGGTGTGCGCTGTGCTCGAGACCACGCCGAGAACATAGGGGTCGTCGGACGCAATCGCTATAACTGAGCCATCCACGAGACGGCCCGCACTGGGAATAAACTTGAAGAACCTCTCCGTAGCTGTTTCGCTGGTGACGATGTAGCGCCGGAGACCGCTGATGGCTGCACGAAGCCTCGGTCGAGGTTCTGCGAAGCGCCACCAATTGAGGCGGTACTGCTCCCTGTCGTTTTCATCGCGCTCTGGCTTCACATGATCGAACAGGTAGCGGTGCACGCCAGGGAAGCGATCATGCAACTCGTCCTCAGTCTGGCTCTGTTGCAAAGATTGGCGGCAGTCAGAGGTAGGCTGTCGCTCTGCGCCGATCAGGCGGCTGCTGCGAAATGGTGGTTGAGCATGCCCATGGCCTCCGTCAGCGCCGAGGGCCCAATGCCAAAAGCTCTCTCCACAAGGCGCACCTCGCCCCTGATGCCGGGCTGCAGGCACCAGGGGCGAGCCTGTCCTTTGCGCAGGGCTCGCATGACTTCGAATCCCTTGATCGTGGCATAGGCCGTGGGGATCGATTTGAAACCGCGCACCGGCTTGATCAGTATCTTGAGCTTTCCGTGATCGGCCTCGATCACGTTATTGAGATACTTCACCTGCCGGTGGGCCGTCTCCCGGTCCAGCTTTCCTTCGCGCTTCAATTCGGTGATCGCTGCACCATAGCTCGGCGCTTTGTCGGTATTGAGCGTGGCAGGCTTTTCCCAGTGCTTCAGGCCTCGCAGGGCCTTGCCCAGGAACCGCTTCGCTGCCTTGGCGCTGCGGGTCGGCGACAGGTAGAAATCGATCGTGTCGCCCCGCTTGTCGACTGCCCGGTACAGGTAGGTCCACTTGCCCCGCACCTTGACGTAGGTTTCATCCAGGCGCCAGCTCGGATCAAAGCCACGCCGCCAGAACCAGCGCAGCCGCTTCTCCATCTCCGGGGCGTAGCACTGGACCCAGCGATAGATCGTCGTATGGTCGACCGAAATGCCGCGTTCCGCCAGCATTTCCTCAAGGTCGCGATAGCTGATCGGATAGCGACAATACCAGCGCACCGCCCACAGGATCACATCACCCTGGAAATGGCGCCACTTGAAATCCGTCATCGTTCCGTCCGTCCAATCTCCGCCAAGCATGCTCAAGCTTCACGATTTTTGCAACAGAGCCTGATTTACGACGCAGGTCGCGACGGTCGAGCGCTCTGTCGGTCTTTACTCTCTGAGCTCAGGAAGTAGGCGCGCTAGCCATAATGATCCGGGTGAATTGATTGTACGTCGTGGAAGTCAGGACCAACTTGCACACCGCGTTCGGATAAGTGTAACAGCGTCTTATGAAACCAGTGCGCGGGTGGAGTCATTTGCGTCTCTGGTGACACGCATGCTGCCGAGCAGGGCGGCATTTGCGCTGTATCGGGTCATTTTCATTACTTTGCGAGTTCGGCGGGCACACGTTGCCTGCGGACCAAGCACAGGCGGGTGTGGGCAGCCGCCAGGCAGGCACTGTCAACTTAGCGCGGGGACGGCTTGCTGTGGCCGATCGTGATCGGTAGCCGCCCGCCATGACCCGACTTGAACAGGGTGCATGGTACATTCTATCGATCGTCCGGTCATGATGCCTCTCCGCGAGAGTTTGCTCGGATTGGCGCAGATCGGCATCCCACGGGCGACCTTCTACCAGTGGTGCGAGCTCCATGCGAGCGATGGGCCGGGGGCGCTGGAGGACCGCCCCTCGCGTCCGGGGCGGGTGTGGAACCGCATTCCGGACGATATTCGCATGCGCATCGACGCGCCCGAGCTCTCCCCGCGCGAGCTGGCCGTCCGCTTCACCGACGAGCAGGGCTATTTCGTCTCCGAAGCGTCAGTCTACCGCTTGCTCAAAGCACATGACCTAATCACCAGCCCTGCCTTCATCGTCGTCAAGGCCGCGGACACGTTCCACACCAAGACAACTGCGCCCAATCAGCTCTGGCAGACGGACTTCACCTATCTGAAGGTGATCGGCTGGGGCTGGATGTACCTGTCGACCGTGCTCGACGACTTTTCCCGCTACATCGTATCCGTCATCCCAGACCCACGTGGCGTAGATGGCCATGAGCTTTGAGTGTCCCGCGTGCATATCGCGTAATTTGATTCGGCGGGGTGACTGTGGAGCAAGAGATCGACGGCAGTGGCGGCGTGGAGAACGGGCGCCGACGGCGCTGGACGCTGGAAGAGAAGCGCGCGGTGGTGGAGCTGTCGCTCGATCCGGCGTGCAGCATGGCGGAGGTGGCCGCGTGTTTCGATGTCCTTCCGGCCCAGATATATGCCTGGCGCCGCGAGTTGCGCGAGATGGCGGAGGACGCGGCGCGCGAGGACAGGGCGATGTTCCTGCCGGCGGTCATCGAGCCGACATCGGTGCCGGCGGTGCTGCTCGAACCGGAGGCCGCGAACGCGCGGCTGCTGCCGGACGCGGTGGTGCAGGTCGCAATGGAAGTGCGCGGCGTGCCAGTGATGGTCGCCCACGGCGCAAGTTCGACGCTGGTCGCCTCGGTAATCGCAGCGCTGCTGAGGGCGCGATGATCGGGCCGGGCAGCGACGCCAAGGTGCTGATCTACACCAAGCCGATCGATTTCCGCTGCGGCATCGACACGCTGGTGGCCAAGGTCCAGCACGAGTTGAGCCAGGATCCGTGGCGCGGAGTCGCCTATATTTTTCGTTCCAAGAGGAAGGACAGGCTGAAGATTCTGTGGTTCGACGGCACCGGCATCTGGCTGATGACCAAGCGCGCCGAGGCCGCCGAAGGATTCGCCTGGCCGCCGGCGGTCGATGGCAGTTTTTCGATCACGGCGGCGCAGATGGCAGCACTCACCTCGGGCATGGACTGGCGTCGGCACCGCGCGCCAAGGCGCGTAAATCCGCCTAAAATCGAGGGTTTCGCTGATGCGTGAGATAGTCGCGACAGGCCGAGTCAACTGCGCTGGACGCGTCGTTACGCATGTGATTCGATGCCTGCCATGGACCCGCTGACGGCCTCCTGCAAAGACCCAGTTGCGCTGCTCGCGACCATCGCGAAGCTGACCGCCGAGGCGGCCGAACGCGACCAGCAGATCGTTCGCATCAACGCCGAGAACGAGGCGCTCGCCCGCGCTGCGGCCCAAGCTGAGGCGCGCGAGATCATCGCGCTCGCCACCGCGAAAGCGGCCGAACACGCCGCCGTCATCGCCGAGGCGAAGGCCGCCGAGATGGAGGACGCGCTCGCGGCCGCCCGCGATGAGGTCAAGCGCCTCAACGACATTCTCGACCAGTTCAAGCGCCACCGTTTCGGCCAGAGCGCCGAGCGGCTCGATCCCGACCAGTACCAGCTCGTGCTCGAAGAGCTCGAAGCTGCCTTGTCGCGCGCCGAGGCCGGGCTCGAAGCGCTGATCGACCAGGCTGACGCGACCGGCGAGACAAAGCGCCGCCGCCGCAACAACCGTGGAGCGCTGCCCGCCCATCTCGAGCGTATCGAGCAGGTCGTCGACATCGAAGACAAGCAGTGTGCCTGCTGCGGCAACGATCTTCATGTCATCGGCGAGGACGTCACCGAGCGCCTCGACGTCGTGCCCACCATCTTCCGCGTGCTGGTCACCCGCCGTCCGCGCTATGGCTGCCGCGGCTGCGACGAGGGCGGCGTCACCCAGGCGCCGGCGCCAAGCTTCATCGTCGATCAGGGCCTGCCCACCGACGCGCTCGTCGCCCAGGTCATCGTCGCGCGCTACGCCGATCACCTTCCGCTTTACCGGCAAGCCCAGATCTACGCCCGCCAGGGGATCGATCTCGACCGGGCAACGCTCGCCGACTGGGTCGGGCGCGTCGGATGGTGGCTGACTCCGCTCAGGCAGCATCTGCTCGCCGAGCTGCGAAGTTCGGTGAAGCTGTTCGCCGACGAGACGCGCATGCCCGTGCTGGCGCCCGGGACCGGCAAGACCAAGAGCGGCCAGCTGTGGGCCTATGCCCGCGACGATCGGCCATGGGGCGGACTCGCGCCGCCCGCCGTCGTCTACATGTACGCCGCCGGCCGCGGCGGCATGCATCCGATCGACCATCTCGGCGACTTCGCCGGGGTGCTCCAGGTGGACGGCTATGCCGGCTACAATGAGATCAAGCGCCGCAATGGCGTCACCCTCGCATTCTGCCTGCTTCACGCGCGGCGCAAGTTCTACGATTTCCGCGAAAAGGAGCCCGTTGCCGACGAGGTGCTCCGTCGCTTCTCGGCGATCTACAAGATCGAGGCGACGCTCAGGGACACCTCGCCCGAGGCGCGGTTCGAAGGGCGGCAGCTGATACTGAAGCCGCTGTTCGATAACCTGCGCGACTATCTCTCGAAGAACCTCGGCCGGTTCAGCGCCAAGGGCAAGATGGCCGAAGCGATCAACTATATGCTCAACCACTGGCAGCAGCTCACCTATTGCCTGCTCGACGGCCGCGTCGAGCTCGATACCAACACGGTCGAAAGAAGCATCCGCCCGATTGCCCTGTCGCGCCGCAACTCGTTGTTCGCCGGCAGCGATGCCGGGGCAGACAATTGGGCGGTGCTCGCCAGCCTTCTCGAAACGTGCAAACTCTCGGACGTCGATCCGCTCGCCTGGCTCACCGCCACCCTCACCAAGCTTGCCAACGGTCATAGCAACAAGGACCTCGATTCCCTCATGCCCTGGCACTTCCCCAAGATCGCCGGGCGCAACGCCCCCTCTTAAGACGCTTGACCGGCACGTTTCCGCCACGTGGGTCTGGGATGACGGATACGCTACATCATCGCCTGGAAGCTCTGCACCACCATGACGGCTGGCGATGTCACCGAGACGCTCGAGGCAGCGCTCAAAGCCTCGGGCTGCGATCAGGCGCGCGTCCAGCACCGGCCGCGGCTGCTCTTTCGACAATGGCCCGAGCTACATCGCCAGCGATCTCGCCGACTGGCTCGAGGATAGGAAGATCAAGCATATTCGAGGAGCTCCATGCCGGCCCTTATGCATTAATCGGACACAGATTCACGGTAGGCGTCAGCGTCAGTGGAAGGGGACTATTTCCGCAGGTCTTCGATGCCGAGTTCGCGCCACATCCAGGTGAAATCGTAGGTTGCCATCGGGTCGTTCGGTTCGGGGTGAGCGCTGCTACGGTTTTCGAGATGCTTGAGCCACCCAGCTACTCGATAACGGCCTGCGGCCGTTCGAACGGCCGCACGTGGGCTGATGTCCCCAAGCATTCCAACGGGTTCATCGAGCGTCGCGCGGTACTGGCGGTCGAGCATGGCATGAACGAGCGGGGTTGCCACCTCTGGCGCAATGGCCGGTGCCGGTTCGGATGTTGTCAGTCCCTCGGCCCGCGCGGCCATGGCCTGTTCGATCGTCTCGATCGTGGTCAGCGGCGAGCCGACCAACCCGGCGAGCGCATCGGTGATGAGCGCGGTACCGCGTTTCGCCCGCTCGGCCGAGGTGACGGCGAGAACCAGAGCCCGGCCTTTCAATTCGACATTGCCGAGCACCGGGGTGCCGTTCGCCATCGTCACACCCCACGCCATACGGCCAGTGCTTCTCGCCTTTCCGTCCGGTTTTTCGCCCAGCCAGTTCCAGAAGTGCGTGGTTTCCCGCTGAAGCGTAGGGACAGTGTCGAGCCGCTCGCCGACCAGCGCCTGGGTCACGCCGCGTGCAAAGGGAAAGCGCACGCGGTGGAACACCACCTCCTCGCCATCACTGTTGAGCAGCGTGGGGATGGACGCCGGTCCCATGGTCTTGGGAACGACATCGAACAGCCATGCGGTGCTGATGAGTGCCGGAAGTGCGGCCAAATCGTCGGGGTTCAGCTTCAATGCGGTGTTTGGGCTACGCTTGCCTTTCGAACGCCGCAGATCGGCGACGAGCGCCTCGGCCGCCTCCATCGTGAATGACAACACGCCGCCCGACAGGAGGTGCTTGCCTCCGACCTGCACGACGCGGGCACCGATCCTGTCCCATTGCTTCAGCGTCTGCGAGGCGCTGCGCTCCGATACTCTAAGGGGTTCGCCGCCCCGGATCAGGTCACGCACGAGGAAGCCACTGCCGGGCTCGACCTCGCTCACCTCGTGGAGGCTCATCACCGACGATCGAAGGGCACGCAGGTAGATTTTGGTCGGGCCGCTCTCGTTCCAGCCCCGGCGCCGGATATAGTCATCAACGATGTTCCGGTCCCCGGGTTGGATGGTGCGCGTCAGCAGATCCTCGAACGCGCATCCCCACAACACGCCCGCCCAATGATCGCCGACGATGTCCGCCAGCTCATCCGCTTCGAAGTCGAACTCCTCCATCGCCAGCCCGAAATGATCGCCGAGCGCATCGCGAAGATGATCGGCCCAGGCCGGCGAGGTGGCGAATTTCATAACGCCGGACAGATCGTGACCACGCTTCATGCCTGTTCCCTCTGCTGTTGCCCCAATTGCTGGCGGTGCGCGGCGACGATGCGCGAGACTGTGGGTTCGCTGACGCCGTAGAGCCGTGCCATCTCGGCACCGGACTTGCGGCCGGAAGTGACGGACTCGGCGATTTCGCGACGCTGCTTGTCGCCGAGCTTGCGCCGACGCCCGCCGATCCGTCCTTCTGCTCGCGCCTGAGCCAAGCCGGCGCTGGTGCGCTCACGGATCATCGCGCGCTCGAACTCGGCGAAGCTTCCGACCATCTGCATCATCATCCGCCCTGCCGCAGTGGTGGTGTCGATCGCCTCGGTTAGCGAGCGGAAGCCTGCGCCTGCCAGCTCGATCCGCTCCATGATGTGCAGCATGTCCTTCAGGCTGCGCGACAGTCGGTCAAGCTTCCAGACGACGACGACATCGCCGTCGCGCAACTGGCCGATCATCTCCAGGAGCTTGGGCCGGTCCCACCGCCCGCCGCTGGCGGTCTCCTCGTACACGCGCTTGCAGCCGGCTGCATCGAGCGCGCGCCGCTGCGCGGCGTTCGACTGGTCGTCGCCCTTCGACACGCGGGCATAGCCGATCAGATAGGGTTCGCGTGTCATCCAGTATCTTTCACAAACGGTCGTATCCTGAGGCGGGAACAGCATGCACGCATTTCCGCAGCCTTCCGCCTTTCATAATCCTCTTTCATTAAGGTGCCAAAAGGCAAGAGGTTTTTGGAGGATGAAACATGCCTGCCCGCATCCCGATGACCGAGCGGCAGCGCGCTGCATTGCTTGCTTTGCCCGACAGCGAAGCGGCGGTAGTGCGGCACCATGGCCTCGATGCCGAGGACCTTGCTGCGATCGGCACCGCACGCACTCCGGCAACCCAGTTAAGCTACGCCCTGCAACTCTGCTGCCTGCGCTACCCGGGGCGGCATCTACGTGCAGGCGAGCTGTTGCCTGCGATCATGCTCGACCACATCGCCGAGCAGGTCGGGGTGGATGCAGGCGCCGTCGCCGACTTCGCGCGGCGAGCGCCGACCCGCTACGATCAGCTTGCCGCCATCAAGGCGCGCTTCGGATTCACCGATCTGAGCCGGCCAGCGCGCGGCATCATGATGAACTGGTTGGAAACCGAAGCCATGGCCATCGTGGACGGGCGCATTCTGCTCGATCGACTGCTCGACGAGCTGCGCACGCGGCGCATCGTCATTCCTGGCGTCAGCGTAGTCGAGCGGATGACGGCCGAGGCGATGCTTCGGGCGGAAGCCGATCTGATCGCCGCCGTCGACAATAATCTCGATGCAGACATGCGTCAGCGTCTCGATGCGCTGGTCGATGAGAAGGTGCATGATCGACAGAGCCGCTTGTCCTGGCTGCGCGAACCGGAGCCCCGCGTCGCGTCAGCCTCGCTCGCCGAAATTCTAGAGAAGGTCGCGTTGATTCATAGGACTGGTATCTCTCGTATCACGGTCGATCCCGTGCACGAGCCACGCCTGACGCAGTTCGCCCGCGAAGGTGTGCGCTATACCGCCCAGGCTTTCCAACAGATGCGCACCTCCCGCAGGCGGGTCATCCTGCTTGCTACGCTGCGCGATCTGGAGGCCACGCTTACCGACGCGGCGATCGCCATGTTCGCCGCCTTGATGGGACGCGCTCATCTTCGTGCCCGCAAACGCCTGGAGCAAAGGGTCGCAATTTCAGGACGCGAAGGCCGCGACCGTCTGATGCGCATCGCCGCTGTACTGGAAACAGTGAGCCGGGCAGCACGCGCCGGCGAAGATATCGCCGCAGCCCTCAGGGATATCATGCCTCTCGACATGCTCGATGCCGATGCCGCGATCATTCGTCGTACCGCGGCACCTCACAGGGACGATGTGCTGAGCGAGATCGCAGCCGAGTACCGAACCTTCAAGCGAACAGGGCCTCAATTTCTGCAAACGCTCGATTTCCACGGCAGGGCCGGCACTGCGGCATTGCGCAACGCCATGATGGTCTTGTCGGATCTTGATGGCGACTGGCGCAAGCCGCTCCCTGCCGACGTGCCGCTCGGCCATATCGAGCGGCGCTGGCACCGCCATGTCGTGGTTGCCGGCAAGATCGACCGGACGCACTGGGAGATGGCGACCTACGGGGCGCTCGCCAATGCACTGGCATCGGGTGATATCTGGGTGCCGCGGTCACGGCTGCACAGGTCGCTGGACGTGCTGCTCGCGCCATCAAGCGGCGCGGCGCTGCAGCCGGCGTTCTCGCTCGGTGATCCAGACGCATGGCTCGATCAGCGCGCCGCGCAGCTCGACAGCGCCTTGCGCAACGTCGCCCACAATCTGGCCGGACGCGATGCTGCCCTGTTCGCTGGCGAGCGATTGCGCTTTCCCAAGGAACCGAAGGACGATGATGCCAAGGACGACGAAGGACGGCATCTGACGCTTGCCTGCTACGGTATGCTGCCTGCCACGCGTATCACCGACCTGCTGTCGCAGGTCGAACGATGGACCGGCTTCACCCGGCACTTCGGGCACGTCTCGACCGGGCTGCCGCCTGGAGACGAGCGGGCTTTCCTCGCTACCCTGATTGCCGAAGCGACCAATCTTGGGTTGTCGCGCATGGCCGAGGTATGCGGCGCAGGGTCACGCCGCGCGCTGCTGCGCATGCAGACATGGCACATGCGCGAGGAAACCTTTCGGGCGGCGCTCGCCTGTCTGACCGACGCCATCCACGCCGAGCCGATCGCCGCCTGGTTTGGGTCAGGGCACCGGGCGTCCGCAGATGGCCAGGCCTTCTACCTGGGCGGGCCGGGCGAAGCCGGCGGAGCGGTCAATGCTCACTATGGTCGCGACCCGGTGGTCAAGATCTACACCACCATCACCGATCGCTACGCGCCCCTGCACCAAACCGTGATCGCCGGCACGGCAGGAGAAGCCATCCATGCGCTCGACGGCATCCTCGGCCATGACAGCAACGCCGATCTGACCGCGCTGCACGTCGATGGAGGCGGCGTTTCCGACATCGTGTTCGCGACGATGCATCTCCTCGGACTCGATTTCGAGCCGCGCATTCCCCGCCTGTCCGACCGGCGCCTCTACGCTTTCGAGCCCTCGAAGCGTTATGGCAGGCTTGCGCCACTGTTCGGTCACAGGCTCAACCGGGACCTGATCGCCAGCCACTGGCCCGATATTGAACGTGTCATTGGCGCGATGCGTAACCGCACCGTTACGCCCTCGCTGATCCTCAAGAAGCTGTCCGCCTACCGCCAGCAGAACAGCCTCGCCGCGGCGTTGCGCGAGGTCGGGCGGATCGAGCGCACGCTGTTCACGGTGCGTTGGTTCGACGATCCAGCGCTACGCCGCACTGTCACCGCCGAATTGAACAAAGGCGAGGCGCGCAACAGCCTGGCGCGGGCGGTCGCCTTCCATCGGCTCGGTCGCTTCCGCGACCGTGGCCTGGAGAACCAGCAAACCCGCGCGGCTGCGCTCAACCTCGTCACCGCAGCGATCATCCTCTTCAACTGCCGCTATCTGGGGCGCGCCGTCGACGAAATGCGCCAGCGAGGAAGCCAGATCGACCCGGCTATGCTGTCCCGACTCTCACCATTGGGATGGGATCGCATCAATCTCGCCGGCGATTACGTCTGGTCCGATCACCTCGGTCTCGACGCCAGCGGCCTCATGCCCCTGCTCATCAAACCGCTACCGTGAATCTGTGTCCCTACAATGCACAGGGGCCAGGATCACGCCGGCGATCAGCGCCTTGGCTTCCTCGTTCCAGTGCGCCTCGCCCGATTGCCCCGGCGCATCGTGGACCAGCGCGTCGGCGATCGTCTGCGCATCTTCCGCGAGGTCCGGGCTTGCGGGATCGAGCTGCGCCAGCGGGTTGTAGCGGGCCGCAGGACGCCCGGAGACGCCGAAGGGGTCCAGACACCACACAAGGTCCTTGCTGGCCCTCGCACGGGCCGTGACGCGGGCATTCTCGCCCTTGGGGTCGATGCAGACCACCGAGCGGTCAAGCAGGAGCAGGTTGGGGATTATCGTACCCACGCCCTTGCCCGAGCGGGTGGGCGCGATCGTCAGCAGGTGCGCTGCGCCGTCATAGCGGAGCAGCTTGCTGGATTCCTTGGCGCGGCCGATCAGGAGATCCCCGTTCGCTTCCAGCTTGCGCACGTCGGCGCGGTCGCCGAAGCGGGCCGAGCCCAGCAGGTCGTTCCGGCGGTTGGCGGCGCGGCTGTTGATCCACCAGGTCGCGCCGATCAGGCCGACCAGGACCAGGAACGACACGGTGCCGGAAATCTGCCCGACGCCGAAGATGCCTTCCAGCCATCGCGCGGTCGCATAGGCCGCGACGAACGCAACGACGATCGCGAGCCGCCAGCTGATCGGCCGACGCCCGCCGATGAGCGGCCCTGCCATCAGCAGGCCTGTTCCAGTGGGGTGATGGCCAGCGCCGGATCGGCGTCGGGATGGTCGAGGAGCCTGAGCAGGATTTGCGTGGCGAGGGGAGGGGGCACCGCTTCGTCGCGCAGCATGTCGAACAGCGCCTCGTCATCCGCACTCAGCGCCATGCCCTCGATCGCGAGGTTGGCGCGGGATTCGGCATCGGCTTCGCGCCATTCCGCCACATCAGCGGGTGTGCCGCGCTCGAAATCCAACGCGCGAATTTCCGAGCGGATCGCCTCAATATCCAGGGCCGCCATCGCCTTTCTCCATCGCTTCGCTTTCCGCGTCGAACGCACGTTTACCGCGCCGCCTCCAGAGCGCGAGCGTGTCGCCGGCATCGTCGCCGCGAGCGCGGCCGACCAGCTCCAGCAGCGCGCCGTAGATCGTCGCGCGATCGTCGTCGGCGAGTTCGATCAGGCCGGCTTTCTGGACGAGGCCGCCCAGCTCGATCAGGTGGCGGGTGCGTTCGCGGCGTTGCACGACCCAGCCCCGCGTATCGCTACGACGCTGCGCCGCTTCCAGACGCTGGATCAGCGCCCGGTTGCGCATTCCCGCCGTCGCTGTTGCCGCCAGCAGTCCGGCTACCTTTGCGCCCGCGCCGCTGAAAGAAGGCGGCGCCCTTCGCGCGCCACGCCTCCTTCGCTTCCGCATCCTTCGACGCAACGGCATCGAGCAGCACGCCGGCGAGCGTTTCCATGTCGAGCGCGTCGGCGCCGGTGGCGGTGACGAGCTGGCCGAGCTGTTCGATGCGACGCGCCTTGATCGCCTTGGCGCGGCTCTCCAGCGCCTTCAGCTCCGCGTCATAGTCACGCACCTTACGCATGGTGCTCTCTCCTTCCGCGTCAGGTTCACCGCAGCCTAGCAAACAGTAACGAGCAGGCAACCCATAACGGGAACGCACGGCAGTCAATCAGCAGAAGCGAAGCAGATGATGAGTGCGCGCTTATACGTCGTTGCCGACGTGCGCTAAACAAGGCAGATTGCTGAGTGCGATGGCGATCTATCATTTCAGCGCCAAGGTCATCAGCCGCGCGAACGGCTCCAGCGCCGTCGCGTCCGCCGCCTATCGTTCCGCATCCGAGCTTCACGACGAGCGACTTGGGCGGAAGCACGACTTCTCCAACAAGGCCGGCGTCATTCACTCCGAGGTACTGTTGCCGCAGGGCGCGCCGGAGCGTTTAAACGACCGCACCGCGCTCTGGAACGAGGTGGAGGCAGGGGAGAAGCGCAAGGACGCGCAACTGGCGCGAGAGGTGGAGTTCTCGATCCCGCGCGAGATGAGCGAGAAGCAGGGCGTAAGCCTCGCTCGCGATTTCGCGGAAAAGGAGTTCGTCCGGCGCGGAATGGTCGCCGACCTCAACGTGCATTGGGACCATGCGAAGGACGGCAGCCCCAAGCCGCACGCACATGTCATGTTGTCGATGCGCGAGGTGGGGCCGGAGGGTTTCGGGAAGAAGAACCGCGACTGGAACAGCGCCGAGCATCTGAAGGGCTGGCGTGAAGCCTGGGCGGCCCATGTGAACGAGCGCATGGCCGAGCTGGGGTTGGAGGGGCGGATCGACCATCGCTCCTATGCCGACCAGGGCATTGAGCTTGAGCCCCAGCACAAGATCGGCCCGGCGGGAATGCGCCGCCTCGATCGCGGCGAGGATGCCGAGCGCGCCGAGGATCACCGGCGCATCGCGCGCGAGAACGGCACCAGGATCATCGGTGATCCGCGCATCGCGTTGGACGGCATCACGCGGCAGCAATCGACCTTCACCACCCGCGACCTGGCGATGTTCGTTCACCGGCATTCGGACGGCAAGGAGCAGTTCGACCAGGTGATGGCAGCGGTGCGCGCCAGTCCCGAGCTGGTGGCGCTGGGCAAGGACGGACGCGACCAGGAGCGGTTCACCTCCCGCGAGATGATCGCGACCGAGGCGCAGCTTGAGCGTGCCGGTGACGAGCTGGGGAGCCGACAGGGGCATGGTCTCCCGGCAGCGTCGTTCAATGGGGGGAGAGACGCCGCCGGGAGTGAACGGCTTGTGCTCGGGGGCGAGCAGCAGGCCGCACTGGAGCATGTAGCAAGCGGCCGCGACCTCTCCATTGTCGTGGGTTATGCCGGCACCGGCAAATCGGCCATGCTGGGCATCGCCCGCGACCAGTGGGAGCGGCAGGGCTATCAAGTGCGCGGCGCGGCCTTGTCGGGCATCGCGGCTGAGAACCTTGAGGGTGGATCGGGCATCCAGTCCCGCACCATCGCCAGCCTTGAACATGCATGGGCGCAGGGGCGCGATCAGCTTTCCCGCAACGATGTGCTGGTGGTGGACGAGGCGGGCATGATCGGCACCCGCCAGATGGAGCGGGTGCTGTCCCATGCCCGCGATGCCGGCGCGAAGGTGGTGCTGGTGGGCGACCCCGAGCAGTTGCAGGCGATCGAAGCCGGCGCGGCGTTCCGGTCGCTCGCCGAGCGGCATGGCGCGGCCGAGATCACCGAGGTTCGCCGGCAGCGCGAGGACTGGCAGAAAGACGCGACCAGGGCGCTGGCTACCGGCAGGACGGCCGATGCGATCCACGCCTATGAGAGCCGGGGCATGGTGCAGGCGGCCGACACGCGCGAGACGGCACGGGCCGAGCTGGTGGAGGGCTGGGATCGCCAGCGGCAGGCCGAGCCGGACAAGACCCGGATCATTCTCACCCACACCAATGCCGAGGTGCGCGCGCTCAACGAGGATGCGCGGGAGCGGGTGCGCGCATCGGGCGAGCTGGGCGAGGACGTGGGCGTTACCGTCGAGCGAGGCCGGCGCGACTTCGCATCCGGCGACCGGATCATGTTCCTGCGCAACGAGCGCTCGCTTGGCGTGAAGAACGGCACGTTGGGTACGCTGGAGCGGATCGAAGGCGGGCGCATGGCGGTGCGGCTCGATGGGGGCGGGCATGCCGCGTTCGACCTCAAGGACTATGCCCATGTCGATCACGGCTATGCCGCCACCATCCACAAATCGCAGGGGGTGACCGTCGATCGCGCGCATGTGCTGGCGACGCCCGGGATGGACCGGCACGGGGCCTATGTCGCCTTGTCCCGGCATCGTGAGGGCGTGCAGCTCCATTATGGCCGCGATGATTTCACCGATCAGCGTCAGCTCGCCCGCGTGCTGTCGCGCGACCGCGCCAAGGACATGGCCGGCGACTATGCCGCGCCGTCTGACCAAGACCGTGCACGCACGTTCGCCGAGCGGCGCGAGATCCGGTTCCCGGAACTCGCGCGGGAGATCGCCGCCAAGGTGCGCGACAAGGCGCGTGGCATGTTCGACGGTTTCCGGCCCAGGCCGGCACCGGAGAAGGCATCCGCGCCTGAACGGGAGCCGGCGATCGGGGGCAAGCCCGACCAGGCCAAGGCGATCGAACGCTATGCGCGCGCCACGGCCGATATAGGCCGGATGCAAGCCAAGGGTCTGCCGGTGCTGCCCCATCAAGAGAGCGCGTTGCGCAAGGCCGGGGAGGCGCTGGACGCGAACCGGCCCCATGCCGCCCGCGACCTTGCTTCCGCGCTTCGGCGCGATCCGAAGCTCATCGAGCAGGCCGCTGGCGGCAACACTGGCGGCGCGGCGCGGGCGATGGCCGAGGAGCGGCGCGTGCGGCTCGACCCGGAGGCCCGCGCGGGCCGCTTCGTGGAAGCCTGGAAAGCGATGCAGCGCGACCGTGCCGCCCTTGAGCGGGCGGGCGATCGCGCCGGCGCTGAGCGGATGCGCGGCAACATGGCGAAGGTGGCCGGCGCGATCGGGCGCGACCCGCAGCTGGAATCCGCGCTGCGCCGCCGCGCGCCCGAGCTGGCGCTGAAACTGGAGAAAGACCGCGCGATCGGCGACGCGCTGGCGAAATCGCTGGGGCCGGACCGCGAGCGCGACCGGGGATTGAGCCGATAGGCTTCGTGCTTTCGGGGACGACGGGGAGACAGGATGATCGAGGACGAGCACGAACCCGAGACAGCCCAGGAAGCCTTCGCACGGGTGGAGGGTGAGCTGGCGCTGCTACGCCGCGCCGTCGAGCGCTTGGCGGTCGAGCGCGCCGAACTCCCCGAGCAGCCCGATTAGAGGGCATAGCGTGGAAGGTACGCTAAACAACACTAAGGGAGAACAACCGAGGAACGCTTAGGCGGCGCGGCTGTCCGGCGGAAGATTGAGGGCCTTGCGGCCAGCGGAAGCGGCGGCTCGATCCCAGAGGAAATCGCCGGAAAAGGCAATATGCTCCCAGCCAACCGGCGACGTATGGACAAGCAGATCATCGGGGACCGGGGCCGCTGCCGATCGCAGATGCTGGGCGGCGTCGGCCATGTAGATCGTGTTCCAATAGACGATCGCCGCGATGACCAGATTAAGGCCGGATGCACGATATTGCTGTGCCTCGTGGCTGCGGTCGATGATGCGGCCCTGGCGGAAGGTGTAGATCGCCTGCGTCAGGGCATGGCGCTGCTCGCTGTTGTTGAGGCCGGCATGGCATCGCCGGCGCAGATCGGGATTTTCGAGCCAGTCCAGCATGAACAGGGTCCGTTCGATCTTCCCGATTTCCTGTAGTGCGACGTCGAGCTGGTTCTGCCGTTCGTAGGCGGCGAGCTTTCGCAGCATGACCGACGGCGCGACGTGGCCAGCCTTGATCGACCCTACGAGGCGCAGTACGTCGTCCCATTGTTCATTGATGATGTCGGTGCGGATACGCTTGCCCAACAACGGGGCGATGGACGGATAGGCCGAAACCGGCGCGATCGGCGCAAGCCGCCTGTCCGGAAAGTCGCGCAGGCGCGGGTAGAAGCGAAATCCCAGCATCGCGCACAGGGCGAAGACATGGTCGGTCGCCCCGCCGGTGTCGGTGTAATGCTCGACGATCCTGAGATCGGTGCCATGGCTGGTGAGGCCGTCGAGGACATAGGGCGCTTCATGCGTGGCGGCCGAGATCACATTGACGTGGTAGGGTCCGCGCTGATCGGAAACATGGGTGTAGAAGCTGAAGCCATGATCGACGCCATAGCGGGCGTTGATGTCGCCGCCCGATGCGCCGCGCTTCGCGCCCCTGAAGAACTGACCATCGGAACTGGACGTTGTGCCGTCGCCCCATACCCGCGAGAATGGCAGGCGGTGGTGCGCGTTGATGAGGACGGCGAGCGCCGCGCGGTAGCTCTCGTCGCGGATATAGGCGTCATGGGTCCACAGGAGTTGATCGCGCGTGACTCCCTGGCTCGCGGCGGCCATGCGCGACAGGCCGAAATTGGTGGCGTCGGCGAGGATGGTGGCGAGCAGCGCATTTTCATTGGGACATGGCTCGCCGGTGCGCAGGTTGGTGAACGCCGAAAGAAAGCCAGTTTCCTGCGCCACCTCATGTAGCAGTTCGGTGATACGGATGCGGGGCATCATCGCATCGAGCCGGTCGGCCAGGGCTTCGGCGTCGGGCGTTGCGATTGTGCGAACCGGGGATATCTGGAGACGGCCGTCGCGGAACCGCACACCTTCGAGAGCGTCGCGCTTCAGGCGCTGGGCGAAATTCTTCAGCCGCCAGTCCAGTTCGCGTCCTCGTTGTTCGAGCCATTCGCTGGCTGTCGGCGGCAAGCCAAGAGCTGATACGATCGGCTTCGCCTTCGGTTCGCTGAGCAGGTAGCTGTCGAACCGGCGGTATCCCGCCGATCGCTCCACCCAGACATCCCCGGAGCGGAGCTTGTCGCGCAGATGCGCGATCGTCGCGATCTCCCAGAGCCGTCGATTGATCTTGCCGTCGTCGCCCACGACGATTTTCCGCCATTCCTTGCGGAAGGGCATCGGAGCGTCGGTAGGCACATCGCGCTTGCCCGACCTGTTGAGGTCGCGCAGTATCTCAATGGCGGCAATCGTTTTCGCGCTGCCCTTTCCGGCCCTGAACTGTAGCGCTTCAAGCAGATCAGGGGCGAACTTGCGCAACGTCGCATAGCGGTCGGCCGCGACCGTCAGCGGATCAAGATTGGCGGTTTCCGCGATCGTCGCCACTTCCGGTCTGGCCTTCAGGAGGGTGTGCCATCCTACCGAGGCGTCCAGGACCTCCATCTGGTCTTCGCCGGTATCGACCGCATCGGTCAGCGCGTCGATCGTCCTGCCAAAGATCAGCATCAGCCGCGCCACGTTCTTCGACGTGGTGGCATAGCTGCGTGCCTGAGCGTTTTTCGCACGGGTGAAGATGCTGCCGATCAGCTTGTCCGCCATTTCCAGGGCGTTGTCGGTTAGTCGTTCTTCAAGATCGAGCAGGAAGGCAACCAGCGTGGCACGCCGCCGGGAAGGAACGTATCGCTCGATCATATAGGCAGGCGATGCACGGCCTTCCCTGACATATTGCCGGAATCGGTCCGCGTGGATGCGGCCAGCCACGTCCGGGGAGATGCCGATCTTCCGCACTTGCCGCAGGCGGTCGAGAATCTGGCGGATGTGATCGGGCCTTGCCGCGATGGGGATGGTCTTGAGCGAAGCGAGCTGGCTCATGCCGCCGGCGTCGTCAAAAAGCTGATCGAGGGCTTGGACCTGTTCGGTGCTGAGATCGGCGATCAGAGCATAGGCAGCTTGCTTGCGGGCACGCGCGCGTCCCGCGCTGCTGGCGCGTTCGATGGTGGAGATGGACGGCAGCAGAATTCGGGCCTCGCGCAAGACGGTGACCACGCCCATCGCAATCGTCATCCCCTTGTCGGTCGCCCATGCCGCTTTCGCGGCCGCTTCGATCATGAAGGGAATATCGGCGCGGGTCGCCCCCCGAAGTCCCAAGCGCACCGCCAGCTCACGGGCATGATCCGTCATTGTCTGAACCCGCGCCGCATAGTTGGCCAGGTCGGCTACGTGCAGACCAAGTTGCTCCGCGACGAAAGCGGCGAGATCATGGGGTATTGCTCCCCTGTCCTGTATCAACTGCGCAAGCGTGACGCCCGGGTGCCGCAGGAGCGCGAGTTGCAGCGCCACGCCCAACTGATTCCGTCGCTCCCGTCGCGCGCCAATGATCTCGATGTCCGCAGGCTCGAAGGTATAGAGCCGGGCCAAACGGTCGCGATCGGTCGGGATGGCGAGGATCTGATCGCGTTCGCTCTCGGTCAGGAGTTGATGCTTGCGCTTCGCCATGCCGATTCCCGTCCACAAAAGGTCATTTGTGCCTATGGACAGTGGGGAGTAAAGAGACATAGTATGTGGACGGATATGGATGGGGCGAAGCGGTCGCGCTTCATAGCGTCCACAGAACGACCGTTTGGGAGACGCACGGCATGGGCGGAATATTGGGCTACGCCCGCGTCAGCACCGGCGATCAGGACGTGGCGGGTCAGACCATGCGACTGGAGAAGGCTGGCGCCATCAAGGTGTTCACCGACGTCATGTCGGGCAAGAGCATGGAGCGCCCCGGTCTGGCCGACCTGATCGCCTATGCTCGCAAGGGTGATACCCTCGCGGTGGTCCGCCTCGATCGATTAGGGCGCTCGCTGGCCGAACTGCTCGCCACAGTCGAGACATTGCGCGGCCAGGGCATTGCGCTCCTGAGCCTTGAGGAAAAGATCGACACGTCTTCGGCCGCTGGCGAACTCATCTTCCATGTGTTCGGGGCCATCGCTCATTTCGAAAGGCGGCTCATATCCGAGCGAACCCGAGACGGCATCGCTGCTGCCCGTGCCAAAGGCAAGCAACCTGGGCGCCAGCCTCTCGACATGTCCAAAGTGAATGCCGCCATAAAACTGGTGGAAGCCCACATCTCACCGACCGAAGCAGCACGTCAACTCGGCATCGGCCGATCGACCATCTATCGTGAAATGCGCCGCCTTGGCGTGGAAAGGCCCGCCTGAATGTCCAGATTGAAATCCGCTCACGATCTCTCCGGACTGATGAAGTATATGGGACGTGCGCCCTGGGACGAGATGATGGACGAGATGCTGTTCGCGCATCTTGGCCCGGCATGCGAGGCCACGGATCTTGAGCCTGATGATATCTTCGACGTCATCGGCGACCATTGGCAAGGCCAGCTGTGGGGCTGTGCTTTCGAAGACTTGCTCACACAGGAACTCGAGCCTGAAGGTCTCAATCTCGTCGATGACTATCTCAAGCGCCGGGGCTGGAACGAGAAAGCGCCGAACAAGGCCTACATGCGCGCACTGCGCGATACGGTCATGTCGCTCTATGAAGTGAGCGAGGTCATCCCAGGGCACTCGATGACCTTGCGGGATCTTCTGCGTGACATTGCGCCGGTCACGGTGCGTGAACATAGTGCCACACAGACCCTTGTTAACTGGGACAAGATCGCTGCACGGGTCGTCGATGTGAACGGGCGCCATGGGATTTCCGGCGCCTTGTTGCCCTTCAGCGCAGATGGCGCCGGGCGAGTAATCGAGGCCTTTTCCCAACTTGAAAACGATGGGCCAGGTACTGGCAGACTGTCCCCTTCCGAAAGGGACGGCCTCCTGAAAGCGTCAGGCCCGATTTTCACGAATATCTGGCTTCTGGACAGTTTGGGCAAGGCCATGCCCGGCAGCGTGCCGGAAATGGTCAATGCCGATGGCGATGATCTTGTGTTCCACCGTATCGTGTTCCCCCTGGCGAAGGGCGTGATCGGCAAGAGCGTGGTTCGCAGGCTGAACGCGGCGCAATGGCTGGAACCTGCGAGCGATACGTTCTGGAACTGGCTGGCGCCAGTGACGAAGAACAGGAAACCACGAACGACCAAAGGCGGGCAGGCTTTTGTGACAACCATGGAGGACGGCACACCTGTTTTTGCCAATGTCGAACTGGTGGGTCGCAAACTGATCGTTGAGGTCAATAGCGCCGCCCGCGCGGAGCAAGCGATCACGCATATGCGCGAATGGCTCGGTGATTGCGTGAGCACACCTATGACCGAAATTCGGACTATGGCCCAGTTCATGGCCGATGACGCCGCCCGCGCTCCGCAGGAAGAGCCGCTCGATATCCCGTCGGACGAAAGGGAGCGCATCGTTCATGAGATGCTGACACGCGAATATACCAAAACGCTTGATGAAGCGGTGCCCGCCCTCGGCAACAAGACACCGCGGGCTTTGGCCCGTACAAAGGCAGGCCGGGCGAAAGTTGCCGACTGGCTAAAATATATAGAGAATGGTGCGGCAAAATCCGGGACTGGCGAGCCAATGGCCACCTATGATTTTACGTGGATGTGGCAAGAGCTGGGGCTGATTGACTTCCGCCGTTGACCGCCCTCACATCGCCGTTCTGGTATTGTTCGGGTTTAGCGTTGTCTGGCGTACCATCCACGCGATGCCCTCATAATGGAGAGGTGTTGGGCGTACCCGACGCCAAGTTGCCGAGATCATCACGCAACGGTCGGCGACCTACGATCTGAGAGGTCGATTGGCTGAGGCAGATCCGCGAAGCGGGCGGGCTGCATCCAAGATCGTCAAAGTGACTGCCGAAGGTCCTAAGCAATGCGCGTAACCGCCTGGCAGCTGCCAAGCTTTCCGCTCAAGGTGTCAGCCGGCCCTCAGGCGGAACCGACCCCTAACTCTCACGCCGCGTCCTGTAAGCGCCGGACGGGCGGCTGCTCATGCTGCATAGCACACCAGAGGTCGTAGTTTGCCTGCATCGCGAGCCAAGCTCGGGCGGTGCTAGCCCCTGCCTGCTCGAGACGAACCGCGAGGTCGGGGCTGATTGCGGCCTTGCCGTTCAACACCCGCGAAAGTGCGACCCGTGACATGGCAAGCCGGTTGGCCGCCTCAGTAACAGACAGGGCCAGCGCTGAAATGACTTCATCGCGCAGTAGTTCGCCGGGGTGGGGAGGGTTGTGCATCATCGTCATAGCCTCAATGGTAATCCTGATAGTCGACCAGTTCAGCGTCGGTGCCGACAAAACGGAATGTGATCCTCCAGTTGCCGTTGACCCAAACGGACCAATGGCCTCGCAAGTCGCCCTTCAGCGGGTGCAGCTTGAAGGATGGCAGATTCATATCGTCCGGTCCTGCCGCGACTTCCAGCAACCCAAGAATATTCCGGAGCTTCTTCACATGGGAAGCCTGAACACCCCGCGTGGTGCCACTGTGATAGAAGGCTTCAAGCCCCTTGTGCCGGAATCCAATTATCATCGGGGTCATTGTATCGCGATGCGTTACACGATGCAATGCCTACGGCGGCGATTGAGACAGCCAGCGCTGTCCTGACCGGGATGGTCGATTGGGTAGGGCTATCCAATTTAGCCGAACGACCCCTCAAACGGCGGGGCATTCGAAGCTGACTGAGCGATACGCCGGCGAGTGCTACGCGGGTCCTCGAACAAATCCCGGGCAGCGCAGAGCCGAAACACGTTCCACCAACGCTGCCAGCGATGCTCGGCAGCATCGTGCAGCATGTGGCATCGCTGGCAGAGGGCAGCCAGATTGGCGGGGTCGTTGTTACCTGGATCGTGGTCGAGATGCGCGCAGGCTAGAACGACGTAGGTGCTCCGGGCGCTCAGCAGATCCGCGCCACGCACCGCAATGACCTTGCCGGTGCCAGTTCTCCAGCGCTGAGCATCCGCGTCCCACCACCGTCCATCGCCTAGGTGAAGAATCTTGCGCATGTGAGGGCGCTTGCAATGTTCGCACCGTGATCGAGCGCGGCCGAAGCGAATTGCGTTCGACAACTGCGGCCAGTCGATCGGATAAAGCCAGCGGTTCTCAGAGCGGATCGGCATGGCCCTCTCTGAATCATTCGCGCTTGGTTTGAAAGCGTTTTGTACCCTCTTTATCCCCCGAGTGTTCCACCGCTGTTCTCATCCGCACGTGCCCTTCTGGTCAGGAACCCTTGACCCGCAAGCGGCATTAGCAGAACATATGAGGAACACCTGAGTCAGCTTTTCATGCCCGTCGCCAACGAGAAAACACAACCGATCCTTGATGAGCTGCGGTCACTTGCGTCGCCTCTGGTTGCGCATCGCAGCTTGCCATTCGGCGTTGAACCGCTCGATCGGCGGCTTGCAGGGGAGGGCCTTCGCGCCGGGGCACTCCATGAAATCGCCGCCAGCAGCTGCTCGCTTGTCGACGACGCGGCAGCCACGCTCTTCATTGCGGGGATCGCAGCACGCGAAGCTCATGCGACTGGGGCTCCGGTTTTGTGGGTGAGCTGCCGCAGCGACCTCTATGCTCCTGGCGTCGAGCAGGCGGGTCTGGCTGCAGATCAGGTCATCCACGTCGAGCCGCGTGACGACAAGATGTTGCTGGCGGTGATCGAGGATGCTGTGCGCGATGGAACGCCCTGCGCCATCATTGCCGAAGCCCGCAAGGTGCCGATGGTCGCAAGTCGGCGCCTGCAGCTCGTACCGCCGCGAGGTCAACGCCGACCGCGCGCTCAAGCCACCTGCAGAGATGGTCCGACGATTTGCGGCCTATCCCGACGCATTGCGCGCGAGCGTCGACATTGCAGCGGAGTGCACCTTCGACCTTGGCGAGCTTGCCTACCAGTACCCGCACGAGCGCGTGATCGAAGGGCTGACCGCACATGAAGCGCTCGAGCAGATGACCAACGATGCCGTCGAGCGGATGTTCGACGGCGACGTACCCAAACCTTACCGGGACCAGATCGCGCATGAGCTGCGCCTCATCGCCGACCTAAGCTACGCGCCCTACTTCCTGACCGTCCACGCCATCGTGTGTAGCGCGACGATTACGGAGTCCGGTCGGCGTCAATTATGATGGCCGGTAGGCGGCCGCGCCGGTTGGTGACTTCGGGCTATCATGAGCGGTTGCGAGGGGCAACCGGGCATCGTCCATTACAGCGCTGGGTAATTGTCGCTGACAGTGGACGAAAGCGACAGTTTGAAGGGCTCGGGGTAATTGGGGGCGTTTGCGGGAGGGGGCGGAATCCTACGCCAAGCTCGCCCAGATAGCCGGCGCGAGATCTTACTTGTTGCTGCCTTCTACGGTCGCGCCAGAAAGGCGACGGCTCAGTTCTATCCGGCGATGGCTACGCATTTTGAAGGTGTCTGGCCCAACGCGCCGATACTCAATGAAGCCGAGAGAACGCCAAAATCGCTCTGCCGCTTCATTCGCTTCCAGCACGGCCAACCGAATCTCTGTGGCACCTCTCGCAGCGGCCCAGCTTTCGACCGTCGAGTAAATTGAGCGTCCGACGCCACGACCACGCTGTGCGGCATCTACGATCATGAAGCCGAGATACCATGTGCCATCACGCGGATAATCGCGGAGGATGGCCGCGATTGCATATAGGCCGCCAGGCCCCTTCCATCCCAGGACAGCTTGATTGTGGGCGCTCTTTTCGGGCGGCACATCGGAGAAAAGCTCGCGAGCATCGTCCAGCGTGGGCGCGGCCCCGTCCTGCAACAGGAAATAGTCGCTGCAACGGTTGTACAGGTCTGCAACGTCTGCGGCGTCCGCTTGGGTAAGTTTGATCGGGGCTCCCGTCATCATCATCGCGTTTTGGCAGCAAGCACGCGCTGACCGTAATCCCGGAGTTCCCCGTTGGGACCGACATAGCGGTAGAGAGTGACGCGCTCGATCCCGAGTTCCTTGCAGAGGTCGGAAACGGACGTGTCGCGTTGGGCCATAGCAGCCTGAGCGAGCCGCACCTGGGCCTTGGAGAGGGCGAACTTGCGGCCACCCTTGCGTCCCCGCGCGCGGGCAGCGGCCAGGCCAGCCATGGTGCGCTCGCGGATCATATCCCGCTCAAACTCCGCCAGTGTGGCAAAAATGCCGAACACCATCCGGCCCGATGGCGTCGTGGTGTCGATCTGCGCGCCCTTGCCGGTGAGCACCCGCAGACCGATACCGCGATCCGACAGATTCTGCACCGTGCTGACCAGGTGGGTGAGCGTTCGGCCGAGCCGGTCGAGCTTCCAAACGATGAGGACATCGCCGTCGCGCAACGATTTCAGGCAGGCGGCAAGACCGGGGCGATCATCACGGCTACCGGATGCACGATCATCATAGATATTGCCTGGCTCGACACCGGCAGCGCGAAGGGCATCGTGCTGCAGGTCGAGCGACTGCGAGCCGTCGGCTTTGGACACGCGGGCGTAGCCGATCAGCATGGATCACAAACGAAGGTTTGAGGCGGTGACGAACATGAGCACATAAGATTAGGCTATTGTGTATCTTAACCAGCATCTCAATCAAGCTATCTCAAACCGTAGCTCGGAAAGAATAAGGAGCATGTATGCCGCGTCGCGTGACCCTGACCGATCGACAGCGCGAGGCGCTGCTTCACTTGCCGGTCGATCAAGGTGAGCTGCTGCGGCACTATACCCTCAGCGATGAGGATCTCGGGCATATCCGCCAGCGCCGGCGCGCCCACAATCGTTTTGGCTTCGCGCTGCAACTGTGCGTCCTGCGCTACCCGGGCCGGGTGCTCGCTCCTGGCGAGTTGATCCCGGCGCAGGTATCGGATTTCATCGCGGCCCAGCTCGGCCTGACCAGCGACGATCTACTCCTCTATGCCGCGCGCGAGGAGACCCGGCACGAGCATCTGGCGGACCTTCGCCGAATCTACGGCTATCGCTCCTTTTCGGGGCGGGGCGCACGGGATTTGCGCGAATGGATCGCTCGGGAAGCCGAGGCGGCGACATCGAATGAGGATCTTGCCCGTCGCTTCGTTGCGGAGTGTCGCCGCACCCGCACGATCCTTCCCGGCTCCTCGACGATCGAGCGCCTTTGCGCCGATGCGCTGGTTGAGGCCGAGCGCCGGATCGAGGATCTTATCGCCCATCGCATCACGCCAACCCTGAGCGAGAATTTGGCTCACCTGTTGGAGGATACGGTGGATGGTCGCGTCACGCGCTTCGTATGGCTGCGACAGTTCGAGGTTGGCGCAAATTCAGCAGCCGCTAACCGGCTGATGGATCGACTGGAATATCTTCAAAGGTTCGATCTTCCGGCGGATTTGCTGGACGGCGTGCCGGCGCATCGTGTGACCCGGCTTCGCCGGCAGGGCGAGCGCTATTACGCCGACGGCATGCGTGATCTGCCCGAAGACAGGCGGCTTGCGATCCTCGCTGTCTGCACCCTGGAATGGCGGTCATCGCTGGCCGATGTCATCGTGGAGACCCACGATCGCATCGTAGGCCGTCTCTATCGGGCCTCCGAACGCCTTTGCAACACCAGGATCGCCGACGAAAAGGCGGCCGTTCGGGACACGCTGAAGTCCTTTGCCGAAATCGGTGGTGCTTTGCTTGGAGCGCAGGACGATGGCACGGCCCTGGACGGGATAATCGCCACCGGGCCTGGCTGGGAACGGTTCAGAACCCTTGTCGCCACGGCCTCCGCGCTGACCAACGTGCTCGCGGCCGACCCGCTCAGCCGTGTGCTGGACGGCTATCACCGTTTCCGCCTCTACGCGCCCAGGATGCTGCGCCTGCTCGACATGCAGGCGGCGCCGATCGCCACGCCTCTTCTGGCGGCCGTTGCGATGCTGCGTAACGGGATCAAGGTCGATCCGCCGGTGGATTTTCTACGTCCCAACTCGAAATGGCATCGTCATCTTCGCGCTGAGCCCAGCGGCGACCACCGGCTTTGGGAAATCGCGGTGCTGTTCCACATCCGCGACGCCTTCCGGTCCGGTGACATATGGTTGGCGGGATCGCGCCGCTATGGCGACCTCAAGCAGCTTCTGGTCCCGCCACAGGCGATAGAGCAGACCGCGCGGCTCGCCGTGCCGCTGCGACCCGGCGAATGGCTGGCCGAGCGCAGGGCTCGACTGGATACACGGCTGAAGGAGTTTGGCCGCGCGGCGCGAACCGGCACGATCCCAGGCGGCATCATCGAGAACGGCAAGCTGCACATCGACAAGCTGAGGGCCGACACGCCCGAAGGGGCCGAGGATCTCGTGCTCGATCTCTATCAACAGCTCCCGCCCGCGAGGATCACCGATCTGTTGCTGGAAGTCGATGAGCGAACCGGATTTTCCGAGGCGTTCACGCATCTGCGCACCGGCGCGCCCTGCAGCGACCGGATCGGCCTGATGAACGTGTTGCTGGCGGAAGGCGTCAATCTCGGTTTGCGCAAGATGGCGGCGGCGACCAACACGCACAGCTTCTGGGAATTGCTGCGGATCGCGCGCTGGCATGTCGAAGGCAGCGCCTATGATCGGGCGCTCGCCATGATCGTGGAGGCCCACGCCGCCCTGCCCATGGCCGCCTTCTGGGGACAAGGGCAATCGGCATCCAGCGACGGGCAGTTCTTCCTTGCTACCGAGCAGGGCGAGGCGATGAATCTGATCAACGCGAAATATGGCAACGTCCCGGGCCTCAAGGGATACAGCCATGTGTCCGATCAATATGCGCCGTTCGCAACCCAGGTGATCCCGGCAACGGTCAGCGAGGCTCCCTATATCCTGGACGGGCTGCTCATGAATGACGCGGGCCGCCGCGTTCGCCAGCATTTTGCCGACACGGGCGGCTTCACCGATCATGTGTTCGCCGCCTGCGCCTTGCTCGGCTACAGGTTCGCCCCCCGTATCCGCGATCTCCCTCAGAAAAGACTCTATGCCTTCACGCCCAACGCGACGCCGGCCAATGTGCGAGCGCTGGTCGGAGGTAAGATCAATGAACCGCTCATCGAGCGCAACTGGCCCGACATCCTGCGCATCATGGCGACGATCGCAGCGGGGATCGTCGCCCCCAGCCAGATTCTTCGCAAGCTCGCCTCTTACCCGCGCCAGAATGAGCTGGCCCTCGCATTGCGAGAGGTGGGCCGCATCGAGCGAACCCTGTTCATGATCGACTGGATTCTTGATGCCGGCCTCCAGCGCCAGGCTCAGATCGGCCTCAACAAGGGTGAGGCCCACCACGCCCTAAAGCGCGCCATCAGCTTCCACCGCCGAGGTGAAATCCGGGATCGATCCGGCGAAGGCCAGCACTATCGCATCGCCGGAATGAACCTGCTCGCCGCCATCATCATATTCTGGAACACCATGAAGCTCGGCGAGGTCGTCAATACCCGGGCCGCCAGCGGTACCCATATCGCGCCTGATCTACTCGCCCACGTCTCGCCGTTGGGATGGGAACACATCAATCTAACCGGGGAATATCGCTGGCCCAAATCCTTAGCGTAGGATTCCGCCCCCTCCCGCAAACGCCCCCTGAAATGACGATAGCACGGCTTCTGTATGTGAAATGACGAAAGCGCCCCAGCGCACACCAAGGGAAGGGATGGACGGCGGGGCAGGGATAGCGTATCTTAGCGCGAGGCAATACCTTGCGCTAAGGAGGTCGCAATATGGCAGCGGCAACATCTATCAAGCTGGACGATACCCTGAAAGGGCGCGTGCAGCACTTGGCCGACGCGCGCCGTCGCAGCTCGCATTGGATCATGCGCGAAGCCATCGCGCAGTATGTCGAGCGCGAGGAAAAGCGCGAGGCGTTCAAGCAGGACGCGATACGGGCATGGGAGGAATATCAGCGGACGGGCTTGCATCTGACGCTTGAGGAAGCGGACGCCTGGTTGGCGAAGCTGGAAGCGGGCGAGGATGCGGAGCTGCCTAAGTGCCACGTCTGATCTGGACGCCGGAAGCACTGGCCGATGTTGACCGGCTCCATCGCTGGTTGAAGCCCAAGGACGCCGACGCGGCGAGCCGTGCGGTCGCGGCGATCCGGGCAGGGGTCAAGATTCTGGCGCAATCGCCGCGCGTCGGCCGACCTGCGGAAGATATGGACCCTGAATATCGGGAAAAGCTGATCGACTTTGGAGATAGCGGCTATGTCGTCCTGTATCGCCTCGACGGCGAGACGGTGGCGTTGCTGGCCGTTCGCCACCAAAAGGAGGCGGGCTATTCATAGGAAACGAGAATGGCGAATAGCTTAGCAAGCTGACCAGGGAGGCTCCAATGGCCGCTACCGCTTTCGTGCGCGCGCGTATCACCGCGCGGGTGAAGTCGTGGGACGTGCCGCAAGGCCAAGTCGCCAAAAGGCTCGGGCTGACACGGCTGCGCCTCAACGACCTCCTGCGCGGGAAGTTCAACGGATTCTCGCTGGATGATCTGATGACCATCGCGACGGCGGCGGGCGTCGAGCCGCCCGCCGCGCGCAAAAGCTCGTGGGACGATCTGCGCGGGATGGGGTCAGTTCTGGCTGAGGGCGGAATGACACCCTAAGCGGCGGAGTCCTTGGGCCAAAGGTACTCACCAGTGAGAAGGATGTGGGCCCACCCGAGCGGCGAGATATGGGCGAGAAGATGGTCGGGGGTATCGAGCCCTTCGCGGCGGCGAGCTTCGACGGCATGGCCGAGATGCAGGGTGTTCCAGTAGACGATGATGGCGGTCAGTAGGTTGAGGCCAGCGATCCGGTAATGCTGACCCTCCGTCGTGCGGTCGCGGATTTCGCCCTGACGGCCAATGCGCAGGGCATTTTTCAACGCATGATGTGCCTCACCTTTGTTGAGGCCCACCTGTGCACGGCGCTGCATACCGGCGTCGAGAATCCATTCGACGATGAATAGCGTCCGCTCGATCCGGCCCACCTCGCGCAGCGCGGCTGCAAGATCGTTCTGGCGCGGATAGGCGGCGAGCTTGCGCAAGATGCTGCTCGGCGCGACCTGCCCCGCGCTCATGGTGGCGGCGCAGCGGAACAGGTCGGGCCAGTTGGAAACGATCAGCGCCTCACGAACCTTGCCGCCCACCAGCGGGCGCAGCTCGCTCGGCGTGGTGGCAGGGTCGAATACGTACAGTCGTTTGGATGGGAGGTCGCGGATGCGCAGCACAAGGCGGTAGCCGAGCATGGCGCTGATCCCGAACAGATGATCGGTGAACCCGCCAGTGTCGGCGTATTGCTCTTCGATCCGTCGCCCTGCCTCATTCATCGTCAGCCCGTCGAGCAGGTAAGGTGCTTCGCTGACTGTGGCTGGAATAGTCCGCGATGCAAACGGCGCGAAGCGGTCGTTGACGTGAGTATAGGCCTTGATTCCGGGATCGTTGCTGTAGCGGGCGTTGATCGTGTTCATCGCCTCGCCCTGCCGTGCTGCGGGGAAGAACTGGCCATCGGCCGATGCGGCTCTACCCATACCCCACACCTGGGCCATCGGCAGCGCCCCTTGCGCCGCGACCACGTTGGCCAGCGCCTGGTCGATCGCCTCGCTTTCGACGTGCCAGCGCGCGAGACGGGAGAGTTGCCAATAGTCGTGGGTGTTGGAAGCCTCTGCCATCTTACGCAGGCCCAAATTCAGGCCCTCGGCGAGCAGGACGTTGAGCAGACCAATTCGGTCGCCGCACGGCACGCCGGTGCGCAGATGCGTGAAGGCATCGGTGAAACCCAGCGCGGTATCGACTTCGAGCAGCAGATCGGTGATGCGGACGGGCGGCAGGCGGCGATACAGATCGAGCATCAGATCCTCGATCCCATCCGGCGCGTCGGCGGTGAGGCGATCAATGCGCAGCGTGCCGTCTTCGATGCTGCCTTTCGGAATTGTACCGCTGCGCGCGGCGCGACCGAGCCGGGCAAGGCCATCGGCGAGACGCACCTTGCGGTCAGCCAGCCAGACATGCGGGTCGGACGGGACCGCTAGCTTCGCGGCATGCGCGACCGCCATCGGCACGAGGACGTGGCGCAGGTCACCATACCGATGCGAGCGGTCGAACCAGATGTCGCCCGAGCGCAGCGCGTCGCGCAGGTGGAACATGACCGCGACTTCCCGGAGGCGGGCATCATCATCGCCCTTCGCCCGCAACTGTCGCCGCCATTTGGAATGCGGGCGCAAGAAATCGTCGGCCGCCGGAACTGCGCCCCTGGTAGCGATGGCGGTAGCCGCGTCCAGCAAAGGCCGTGCAACCGCCGCAGCTTTGAGGTCGAGGCATCGCAGCATGCGCGGGGCATACCGACGGAAGCGGTGATACCCCTGATCAACATAGGCCAGCGGATCGTCGCCCAAGGTGTCCGTCAACGTCTTGGCCGTAGCGACGAGACTGGTGAGCCGTTCCCATCCCGCCCCGCGCGCGACCGCATCTTCCAGCGACGCGCCGTCGCCATGCGCTTCGAGCAATGATTGACCGAGTGCAGTGAAGCCGTTCAAAGTCGCAGTGGTAGCGCCTCTGGTTTCTACGACCCGCGCGTCATGCAGTTGCTTCGCGTCGCGCCAGGTGCGGCCAACGATCCGGTCATGTGTTTCGATCACCGCATCCGCCGTCGCAGTGGCCCATTCAATGACGCAAACCGCCATGATAGCGCGGCGCCGATCGGCGCCGAGATCGCGCAGGCCATCGGCGAAGTAGCGCTCGCCCTGCCGGCGTAGCCGGGCGACGCGATGCGGTGGAACACCGGCAAGTAAACCATCATTGAGGTTCATCGCGCGCAGGAACTCGAGCCGGTCGAGCAGCCGGTTCGCCGCGGCGGAGTTGTTGCCCGGCTCAATCCGGCGCAGCCAGATGAAGCGGCTGATCGCCCCCGGCAGCATCTCGGTAGTCAGTCGGTCGAGCCCATCACAGGCGACGGGATCGAGACGGGCTGCGATCCGCTTCTCGATCTGGCGTTCGGCGGCGACGAGCGCGTCCGCGCACAACCGCTCGATTGTCGTGATCGCTGGCAGGATGGTCATGGGGCTCTGTTGCAAACATGGGGGACTGCCGAGCGGCGTCACCCTGTTGGGGGATCAGGCAGCATTGGCGAAATGCTGATTGAGCACGTCCATGGCCTCGGTCATGACCGAGGGGCCAATGCCAAATGATCTTTCGATCAGACGCACCTCTCCCCTGATCCCTGGCTGCAGGCACCATGCCCGGGCCTGCCCTTTGCGCAGGGCGCGCATGACCTCGAAGCCCTTGATCGTGGCATAGGCTGTCGGCATCGATTTGAAACCACGCACGGGCTTGATCAGCATCTTGAGCTTGCCATGATCGGCCTCGATCACGTTGTTCAGATATTTTACCTGCCGGTGTTCGGTTTCCTCGGCGAGCTTCCCTTCTCGTTTCAACTCGGCGATTGCGGCGCCGTAGCTTGGTGCCTTGTCGGTGTTGAGTTTCGTTGGCTTCTCCCAGTCCTTCAATCCGCGAAGGGCTTTGCCCAGAAAGCGCTTCGCGGCTTTGGCGCTGCGGGTCGACGAAAGGAAGAAGTCGATCGTGTCGCCCCGTTTGTCGACCGCCCGGTACAGGTAGGTCCATTTGCCCCGAACCCTGACGTAGGTCTCATCCAGACGCCAACTCGGATCAAAGCCCCGCCGCCAGAACCAGCGCAACCGCTTCTCCATCTCCGGCGCATAGCGCTGCACCCAGCGATAGATGGTCGTGTGATCGACATCGATGCCACGATCCGCCAGCATTTCCTCGAGATCACGGTAGCTGATGCCGTACCGGCAGTACCAGCGGACCGCCCATAGGATGACTTCTCCGGTAAAATGCCGCCCTTTGAAATCGTCCATCACAACCGACCTTACCAATCCAAGGGCCCAACCTTGGCAACCGCATCAGAGTTTGCAACAGAGCCCGCCCTTCTCCATCGCGGTCGTGTCCGACACGCAAAATTATGTGAGTCATCGCAACCAGCGCGAAGGCGGCTTCCCCTTCGACACGCGCGAGATGCTGTACGATGTGATGGCCTATCTTGCGCGCAATGCCCGGAGCGCGGGCGGCGAGATCGCCTTCGTGTCAGGTCTTGGCGACAATTGGCAGCATCCGAGCATTGCGGAGCCCGACCAGCTCAGTCTCGACCGAGGCATGAGGGCGATCGGCAATCCGGTGATCGAGGATTTGCTCCCTGCATCGCCTGAACAGTTGCTCTCGATCGAGATGCCCGCCGCTCGCGCTGCCTGGAACATCATCGCCGATCGTTTGCCGTTCTGCGTGATCCCGGGAAATCACGATTATGATCATCTGTGGACGGACCACGAGTTTCCGGCGGAAATTGGCGGAGGTATCAAGGGCAACAAGGTCGAAGGGATTGGCGGCCTTCAGGTCTCGGGGCTCGCGAACTGGACGAACATATTCGGCGCCTCATCGCCGTTCTTCGATGGAAAGGCCTGGTACGTGTCATTCCATGACGAGGGATGCAGCTCGGCGCAGATCTTCAGCGCGGGCGGCTATCGCTTCCTTCATCTGGGCCTGGAAATGTGCCCGAATGAGGAGACGCTTGCCTGGGCTGACGGCGTCATCAATGCTTACCCCGGCCTTCCGACGATCGTCTCCATCCACGAGTTTCTCAATGAAGAAGGCGAGCGCGCGTCCATCGTCTATTTGGACATGACGCTGCGGGACAGCCGACGTTTTGGTCCGGCGCGGCTGTGGGAGCGCTTCATCTCGCGGCATGACCAGATCCTGATGACCCTCAATGGCCATTTCCACGGCGTGAGACACCGGATCGACCTCAACCAGCACGGGCACAAGGTTTACCAATTCCTGGTCAATTATCAGGGCCGCAAGCAGTCGCTCAAGGATACCGGCTCTTCCGCGAGAGTGATCGACGGCATCGGCGACGGGTGGCTGCGGCTGTTGCGGTTCGATCTCGCTGCGGCCATGCCGACCTTGTACCTTCGGGCTTATTCGACCCACTATAAGGGTTTTGCACCCGATCTGCCGCGCTACGCCGAATGGTATGGGAAAGAGCATCCCGGCATGCCCGCTGAGGAATTCCTGCGCCTCGACGATATAGCCTTCGATCTGGAAGATTTTCGACAGCGCTTCGGGCCGCCGGGCGCCGCAGCTGACCCGTAAGCTGGTGCGATCGGATCGGTGAACCGGAGCGCTCGATCCTAGCGCGGTCACCGCAAACTGTACGATCGTTCCGCCCAATTTCACCGCAACGCAGTCGGCTTCCCGGCTGTCGCCCAATCACGTCGGCAGCCCGGGGGGCTCTGTTGCAAACATGGGGGACTGCCGAGCGGCGTCACCCTGTTGGGGGATCAGGCAGCATTGGCGAAATGCTGATTGAGCACGTCCATGGCCTCGGTCATGACCGAGGGGCCAATGCCAAATGATCTTTCGATCAGACGCACCTCTCCCCTGATCCCTGGCTGCAGGCACCATGCCCGGGCCTGCCCTTTGCGCAGGGCGCGCATGACCTCGAAGCCCTTGATCGTGGCATAGGCTGTCGGCATCGATTTGAAACCACGCACGGGCTTGATCAGCATCTTGAGCTTGCCATGATCGGCCTCGATCACGTTGTTCAGATATTTTACCTGCCGGTGTTCGGTTTCCTCGGCGAGCTTCCCTTCTCGTTTCAACTCGGCGATTGCGGCGCCGTAGCTTGGTGCCTTGTCGGTGTTGAGTTTCGTTGGCTTCTCCCAGTCCTTCAATCCGCGAAGGGCTTTGCCCAGAAAGCGCTTCGCGGCTTTGGCGCTGCGGGTCGACGAAAGGAAGAAGTCGATCGTGTCGCCCCGTTTGTCGACCGCCCGGTACAGGTAGGTCCATTTGCCCCGAACCCTGACGTAGGTCTCATCCAGACGCCAACTCGGATCAAAGCCCCGCCGCCAGAACCAGCGCAACCGCTTCTCCATCTCCGGCGCATAGCGCTGCACCCAGCGATAGATGGTCGTGTGATCGACATCGATGCCACGATCCGCCAGCATTTCCTCGAGATCACGGTAGCTGATGCCGTACCGGCAGTACCAGCGGACCGCCCATAGGATGACTTCTCCGGTAAAATGCCGCCCTTTGAAATCGTCCATCACAACCGACCTTACCAATCCAAGGGCCCAACCTTGGCAACCGCATCAGAGTTTGCAACAGAGCCGCATGAAGCTCGGCTACGCGCGCGTTTCCACCGAGGATCAGAACTTGGAAATCCAGCGCGGTCGGCTCTCGGAGGCGGGCTGTGAAATGATGTTCGAAGAGAAAATATCGGGGGCCGCTCGTGGCCGGCCCGAGCTTGAAAAGCTGATGGGTCACCTGCGCAAAGACGATGTTCTCGTCGTCGCCCGCCTCGATCGTTTGGCGCGATCCACCATCGAACTCCTGCACATCGCGGAACGCATCAAGGAAAAGCAGGCAGGATTACAATCGCTTGATGAACCTTGGGCCGATACCACGTCCCCGTCTGGCGTGATGATCATGACCGTATTCGCTGGGATCGCCCAGTTCGAGCGGACTCTCATATTGAGCCGAACCGAGGAGGGGCGAAAGGCGGCGATGGCGCGCGGTGTGAGCTTCGGACGCCCAAAGAAAATGCGCCCAGATCAGGCGGAGCTCGCTCGCCAACTCGTTCTCGAGGGTAAGTCCATTAGCGCCGTCGCAAGGACCTTCAACGTTCACCCGGCCACCATCTATCGCTGTATCGAGCCAAACAGTGCCTTATGACACTTTCCTGTTCCGCTCAGCCGCACGACCCAAGCCCTGCGCGACTGCCTGACCTTCGCGCCTGACAATTTCCAAAGGATGCTGCGGGAAATGTCGGGCAGCACGCAGGCGCGCGGCCTGATCGCCCGCGCCGCCAACCGCCACCTGGGCAAGTCCGATCGCGAAGCCGCCGGCGTGCTGTCGGCCGCGCAGCGCCATACTCATTTCCTCGATAGCCCCCGCATGTCGGCCGTGCTGGGGCGCTCGGATTTCTCCTTCGCCGATGTGAAGGCGCGGCCCACGACGATCTATCTGGTGCTGCCGCCCGATCGGCTCGCCACCTATGCCCGCTGGCTGCGCCTGATGCTGGCGCAAGGGCTGACCGATTTCGCCCGCGCGCCGGCCTCCTCTGCCCGCCCTGTCCTGTTCCTGCTCGATGAATTTGCGGCGCTCGGCCGTCTCGAACCCGTCGAGCGCGCGATGGGCCTGATGGCCGGCTACGGCATCCAGCTCTGGCCGATCCTGCAAGACGTTCATCAGCTCCGCGCGCTCTACGAGCGCCGCGCCGGCACCTTCCTGTCCAACGCCGGCGTGCTGCAAGTGTTCGGGGTCAACGATCACGACAGCGCCAAGCTCGTTTCCGATCTGCTCGGCCAGGAGACGGTCGTGTTCGAGACCATGAGCCGCGCGATCGACAGCGATGAAACCGGCATATCGTTCGGGTCGCAGCATGTCGCGCGGCCCTTGCTCACGCCCGATGCGGGCAAGCTGGAAACGACCGGCATCAGGTCGAGAACGGGTTTGGCGGCGATGTCGGGAATCGACGTCGAACCGATGTGATGGACCGCCAGGATCGCGGCGACGCGCCGTTGAAGGCGCGCCGCTTCGTCGGCGGCGCGGACAGTCCAGCTTGGGTCATAGGGCGTGAGCCGAACGGGGGTGGACGCCGGCAAATTGAAATCCTTCGACATTCCACCTGATAGCATGGGACACGATCGCAAGGCAGGATCGGCGTGAGGGCGTTTAACGGCTCCACCCGCCAATCCGCAATCATTACGATATCATTTATATAGCGGAGCTATGGCGTTCTGCTACATGGCGCGCCGCGACGAAATCGTCTGGAAGCGCGGAAAACCGCGCTCTGGCGTGCGAAAGGTGAGTTTTGGGGTAGGTCCTCACCGTTGGCGATCGACGCCAGCGCCGGCCGATCGAGCGGGGTGTGTGAAACCACGAGGGTCTAGCTTCGGGAAATCGACCGCTAGGGAAGCCCGTAGAGCGCCGTCGACGTTCGACCCTCTCAACCTGTGCCTGACGCCTGAAAAGGGGCTGGGCGGGGCGGAAATCGCGCCTGTGGGGACGTTTCCGCCTTCCCTGCCCTCTCATGTTGGTCGCCGCGCTATCCGCATGGCTTTTCTGGAAAGCCAATTGGATGGTTGGGCTTGGTGGTGTGCTGGATGGTTAAGCGCAACGGTGGAGCTGGGTGCCAATCCAACAAAAGCGTGCCGGCGTAGCCGGCTCATTATGGGGATGCCGGGTGGGAGGATGGCTTTAGCCATCCGGGGCGGCCGAAGGCCGCGAGCCGGCGGGGCGAAGCCCCAAGAGGCGGCGCTTTTCTTTTCTCGGTGTGTGAAACCCCGCTAGTTGGGTAAAGTTATCCACAGGCGGGGCTACCCTAAAACTCACTGTTCGCGTTCTGATTCAAAGATTCTTCTTAGATTCAAGATTCGGGGTGCCTCAAACCCGCAGAAAACTTGGGAAAATGGCCTCAAAAAGTGAGTGTTGGGGTCGAGTCGCGTGAGTTTTGGGGTAGCCTTCGGTGAGTTTTGGGGTCGGTAAAAGTGAGTGTTGGGGTCGAGTCCGGTGAGCTTTGGGGTAGCCACCAAATCGACGGTGAGTTTTGGGGTATCCCCTCCCCGATCCCGATCGGGGAGCTTTAGGAATTGCCTAGCTCACCGCTGCTGCTAAAGTGAGGGCATGAATCGTGCAAGCTCACCTGTAAACAACGGAAAGGCAAAGGTTGCCCTGGGCGACGATACCGCCCTCACCCTCGCGCAAAAGGGGCGTGGAAACCCGTTCGATCCCGCCAATTACGGGGAAATCGTCAAACCCGGCGAGCTGGTCGATATTGTCGAGCTGTCCCCCCTCACCCTCGCCGATCGCCGAATCTGGCCCAGTCGGCCCGAAGCTGCGATTTTGGCCATGTTGAAGAACAAAGATTGAACATGGCGATCTACCAGGCTCGCTCTTGTCCTCCAATCTCGTAAACATCGGTCTCGATCGAGCACCTGTAGCTCTCTGCGATGTTGAACATCTCTGTCTGGAGAGATGCGATCTCATCATCGAGGCTGACGCCATCGGCACCCTGATCATAGGCGACGGTCAGCGTGTAATCGCAGTTCCCGGTCTTTTGCATCTGGTAATCCCGCTCCAGCATCGCCTCAATGCGCTCGCGAGCGGGCTTTCTGCCACGACCATGCTTGTTGAAGTTCTCGATGGTCAGATGCAGGGCGATGGTGACAGAAGGCGGCTTTTCCGGCAGCCCGATCCTTGAAGGAATGACGTCAAGCGCCCGATAGACGGTCATTCTTGAGATCTTGAGGTCGCGCGCGACGCTGGCCTTGCTCGCGCCGGCGGTGATCCGGCGTCGGATTTCATCGTCATCGATGTTTTTCTTCCGGCCTTTGTAGACGCCTTCGGCGCGCGCCGCCTCGATCCCGGCGCGCTGCCGGTCCTTGATGAACGTCAGTTCCATGTCCGCGACCATGCCCAGAATGGTGATCACCATCCGCCCCATGCTTCCGGCCGTCGTCACCTCCGGCTCAAGCACCCGCAATGAGGCTCCCTTCTGGTCGAGTTCATGAACCAGATTGAGAACATCGCGTGTGGAGCGACCGAGCCGATCGAGACGCAGGACGACGAGTTCGTCATCGGCGCGCAGGAACTGCATGATCGTCTCAAGCTCCGTGCGTCCAGTGCGCGATGCGCCCGAGCCTGTTTCGGAGCGGAGGATTTCACAGCCCGCTGCCTTCAACCGGGCAACCTGGATGTCGAGATCCTGGTCGATGGTGCTGACGCGGGCGTAGCCGACGCGGGTCATGGGCAAATCCGTCACATTAGGGTGGCTTTGCCCTCGTACAGTAACATTGGTGACGGAACCACCCTTTTGTGACATGTCGTATATGTCACTTCCGATCGTCACGTTCGGGTGCACCCAAATGGTGCGAGCGGAAAGGCCCCGGTCAGGCAGCAAGCCGCCCAAAATCGATCCGGCTATTCAGATCGAGGTCGAAGCGGCCATAAGGATTGACGTGGCTGTAAATCAGCGGTGTGAGGCCGCGATAATCATCCGGCGTCATCCGGCCCGTCCATTTCGGTTCCACCAGCACGCTCTGAAGCATTCGGGTGTTCACATAGACAAGCGACGCTTGCAGCAAATGTAGCGCCAGGACCGAGAGCTGCTGCTCATCGATGCGGTTAGTGGCGATCTCGCCGCCCTTGCCGAAGAAAACGAACCCATTGGCACTGTTCCAGTTTTCAACGACATTCAGGCCTTCATGAATTTCGCGGCGGAAGGACTCCTCGCGCAGATACCGGCACAGGAAGATCGTCTTGACCGCGCGGCCCAGCTCACTCAACGCCTTGTAGGTCGGGTGCATCACCTCGGAGCGGCTAAACCGGCGCAGGATCGCCTCCGGGTCGGCGGTTTTTGTCTGCATCGCGGCTGCATATTTGACCATCTCGTCATATTGCTGCTCGATCTCATCCCAGTTGATCGGACTGGAGAGGATCGGCTGCAAGTGGGGAAGCCGCGTTCGCATGCCGACATCGGGAAGAGCCAGCTTCTGGCGAGCGATCGCTTTCAGGCGGGGTGCAAGCTCAAATCCGAGAAGCCGGCAAAATGCAAAGCCAACCGCGCTTTGGCCATGACTATCAACATATTGTCGCTGGATTTCCATGTCGGTGCAATGGCGCAGCACGCCCTCGATCATGGAGGCGACCTCGGAGGAAGAGCAGCGCTTGAGCTGGGAATAGACGCATGTCGCGCGTCGTTCGACATGCCAGTAGATCATGACGCCCCGTCCACCATAACGCGCATGCCATTCCGTCATCAGGTTGCGATCCCAGGCTCCGAACTTTGTGGAATCTGACGCACAGGCCGTGCCGGCGTCCCCCCAGACTGCAGCATTGCGGATTGCCAGGGTCGCATTCGCAACCCTGGCACACGCCTCCTTGAGCGCCGCGGCATGAACGAAGCGGCGATGGACATGCAGCAGCTCTTCATAGCTGACATCGGGGGTGGCGCCGGCGATCCGCTTGAGCCCGGCATTCGTTCCCAGGCCGTAGAGGCATAGCAGGAGACGTTGATCCAGCGCGGTTTTCGGCAGTGCAACACGCGAGGCCGATGTTTCGAACGCTTCGAGAAGTCCCGTATCAAGGGCAGCCTCCTTCAGTACGTCGAGCAGCCCGGTCATCGGCCAGCGTTGGCCGATCTCGGTCTTGATCGAGGCGAGACCCCTGGGTTCGGGCAAGGGTTTGAACGGGGTGAGAGATATACGGTTCTCGCCGCGCCACAGCAGCCGAACCTTGTCGTTCCGGGGAATATTGGCATTGAGGAGCAACAGTTCCTGAGCAAGCTCTTCCCGGATGGCGCTTGAAAATGCACGCGCATCCGCCGTCAGGTTCAATCCTGTGTAATATGCTTCTCGCCGCGCATCGAAGTCCTTGGGAAGATCGTCATCGGGATTGCGGTATCGGTCCGCCCCGACAACCCAGATTTCCTTAGAACGGATGCGATCGCGCAGTTGCGCGAGGACACAAAGCTCATAACTGATCCGGTTTACGCGCCCCTCTTCATCAATGACGGAACTGCGCCATCTCGCCGGAATGACCTCGTCGACCGGCACTGCGTGCGGCGGCACGTAGCGGCATCCATCATCCACTTTGCTTCTGATCCAGTCCAGGGCCGCCAGCACCGGACGCCACACGGCGTTGTTCGACCGGAACTCCAGTGCCGAAAGCAGGCTTGGCAGCATACGGCGATAATGATTGGCCCATGACCTCCGCATCACCTTGTAGATCCGCCGATCCAAGGCGCCCTTTGCCTGGCTTTCCTTGATGATCGCCGCCAGTTTGTCCTTGCCGGCGATTGGGAAAATGACATCGCAGATGCGCCCGGATGGATCGTCGATCGAAGCGCTGGCAATCTCGACCAGGAGTCGCTCCTTGCCATAGACCCGCTCGATGTCTTTCGCGATATCGCCCACCACCTTGCGTTTCGAGCGCGATCCGATCTTATGGACCGTCTCGATCAGCAGGTCGACCATCGCATCCGTAAGCTGAGCTTCCCGCGCCATCAGATAAACGGCATAGAGCCCGAGCTGGCGCGCCGGTACATGCCGGCGCATCTCCGAGGCTTTCTCGCCGGCAACCCGGCGAACGATCTGATCGACCCATGCCTTGCCCGTGACCGATAGGAAATCTCGGGGAAGAGCAAGCCGTTGGATAAAGGCGAGTTTGGCGGTCACGCCAAGAATGTTTTCGAGCGTCGCCTGACCTGCATCCCCCTTCATCGTGTTGAAGCCGGTCGGGCCATCGGGATCGGCGAGCGAGGCTTCCAGCAAGGCGACCGCATCCGGCGCAAGCCGATCGCGGACTCGGGCCAACAGGGCCTCCAGATAGAGGTGTCGTTGCGAACGGACGAGGCGTTCCAGCTCCTTGCGCGACGGCCCATAGATACGGCGGTCGCGGCACCACAGGAAAACATGCTCGAGCATGGCATTGATCGGCTGCCCGCCCGCACAAAGATCGTCGGAAATCCACCTCGACAACGCCCTGCGATCCGTCTGCGTCATACGGCGGAACCCGAGATGCCGCAAAATCTCCGCGCAATGCCGGCGGGCGGTGCGCCCGGAAAAATCATAGTGGTTCACGGATTTGGCATCGAGACCAAGTTGCTCCGCCAGATACAAGACACCGTCGGAGGGTATCGACGCATGATCCGGCACAAAGAAGCCATGCCCGGCGAAAAATCTAAGCTGAACCGCCAATCCCAGTCGTGCCGTCTCCGCTTTGCCGGTCACGAACGCGATGTCCGAAAAACTCAGGCTCCAGGAGCCGATCAGATCCCCACTCGAAACGCCAAGGCTCATAACGCCGCTCCCTTATCGGAGCGGAACGTCGTTCCTCGCATGGGCGATCGTCAACAACAACCAGCCCGTTCCCGACGTGTTCTCCAAGATGACCAAAATCGCAGCTTCGGGCCGACTGGGCCTTCATGCCATGCTCGACCGCCAGTACCGCGCGACGCTCGATGAACCCGTTGGAATGCTTGGGGACATCAGCCCACGTGCGGCCGTTCGAACGGCCGCAGGCCGTTATCGAGTAGCTGGGTGGCTCAAGCATCTCGAAAACCGTAGCAGCGCTCACCCCGAACCGAACGACCCGATGGCAACCTACGATTTCACCTGGATGTGGCGCGAACTCGGCATCGAAGACCTGCGGAAATAGTCCCCTTCCACTGACGCTGACGCCTACCGTGAATCTGTGTCCGATTAATGCATAAGGGCCGGCATGGAGCTCCTCGAATATGCTTGATCTTCCTATCCTCGAGCCAGTCGGCGAGATCGCTGGCGATGTAGCTCGGGCCATTGTCGAAAGAGCAGCCGCGGCCGGTGCTGGACGCGCGCCTGATCGCAGCCCGAGGCTTTGAGCGCTGCCTCGAGCGTCTCGGTGACATCGCCAGCCGTCATGGTGGTGCAGAGCTTCCAGGCGATGATGTAGCGTATCCGTCATCCCAGACCCACGTGGCGGAAACGTGCCGGTCAAGCGTCTTAAGAGGGGGCGTTGCGCCCGGCGATCTTGGGGAAGTGCCAGGGCATGAGGGAATCGAGGTCCTTGTTGCTATGACCGTTGGCAAGCTTGGTGAGGGTGGCGGTGAGCCAGGCGAGCGGATCGACGTCCGAGAGTTTGCACGTTTCGAGAAGGCTGGCGAGCACCGCCCAATTGTCTGCCCCGGCATCGCTGCCGGCGAACAACGAGTTGCGGCGCGACAGGGCAATCGGGCGGATGCTTCTTTCGACCGTGTTGGTATCGAGCTCGACGCGGCCGTCGAGCAGGCAATAGGTGAGCTGCTGCCAGTGGTTGAGCATATAGTTGATCGCTTCGGCCATCTTGCCCTTGGCGCTGAACCGGCCGAGGTTCTTCGAGAGATAGTCGCGCAGGTTATCGAACAGCGGCTTCAGTATCAGCTGCCGCCCTTCGAACCGCGCCTCGGGCGAGGTGTCCCTGAGCGTCGCCTCGATCTTGTAGATCGCCGAGAAGCGACGGAGCACCTCGTCGGCAACGGGCTCCTTTTCGCGGAAATCGTAGAACTTGCGCCGCGCGTGAAGCAGGCAGAATGCGAGGGTGACGCCATTGCGGCGCTTGATCTCATTGTAGCCGGCATAGCCGTCCACCTGGAGCACCCCGGCGAAGTCGCCGAGATGGTCGATCGGATGCATGCCGCCGCGGCCGGCGGCGTACATGTAGACGACGGCGGGCGGCGCGAGTCCGCCCCATGGCCGATCGTCGCGGGCATAGGCCCACAGCTGGCCGCTCTTGGTCTTGCCGGTCCCGGGCGCCAGCACGGGCATGCGCGTCTCGTCGGCGAACAGCTTCACCGAACTTCGCAGCTCGGCGAGCAGATGCTGCCTGAGCGGAGTCAGCCACCATCCGACGCGCCCGACCCAGTCGGCGAGCGTTGCCCGGTCGAGATCGATCCCCTGGCGGGCGTAGATCTGGGCTTGCCGGTAAAGCGGAAGGTGATCGGCGTAGCGCGCGACGATGACCTGGGCGACGAGCGCGTCGGTGGGCAGGCCCTGATCGACGATGAAGCTTGGCGCCGGCGCCTGGGTGACGCCGCCCTCGTCGCAGCCGCGGCAGCCATAGCGCGGACGGCGGGTGACCAGCACGCGGAAGATGGTGGGCACGACGTCGAGGCGCTCGGTGACGTCCTCGCCGATGACATGAAGATCGTTGCCGCAGCAGGCACACTGCTTGTCTTCGATGTCGACGACCTGCTCGATACGCTCGAGATGGGCGGGCAGCGCTCCACGGTTGTTGCGGCGGCGGCGCTTTGTCTCGCCGGTCGCGTCAGCCTGGTCGATCAGCGCTTCGAGCCCGGCCTCGGCGCGCGACAAGGCAGCTTCGAGCTCTTCGAGCACGAGCTGGTACTGGTCGGGATCGAGCCGCTCGGCGCTCTGGCCGAAACGGTGGCGCTTGAACTGGTCGAGAATGTCGTTGAGGCGCTTGACCTCATCGCGGGCGGCCGCGAGCGCGTCCTCCATCTCGGCGGCCTTCGCCTCGGCGATGACGGCGGCGTGTTCGGCCGCTTTCGCGGTGGCGAGCGCGATGATCTCGCGCGCCTCAGCTTGGGCCGCAGCGCGGGCGAGCGCCTCGTTCTCGGCGTTGATGCGAACGATCTGCTGGTCGCGTTCGGCCGCCTCGGCGGTCAGCTTCGCGATGGTCGCGAGCAGCGCAACTGGGTCTTTGCAGGAGGCCGTCAGCGGGTCCATGGCAGGCATCGAATCACATGCGTAACGACGCGTCCAGCGCAGTTGACTCGGCCTGTCGCGACTATCTCACGCATCAGCGAAACCCTCGATTTTAGGCGGATTTACGCGCCTTGGCGCGCGGTGCCGACGCCAGTCCATGCCCGAGGTGAGTGCTGCCATCTGCGCCGCCGTGATCGAAAAACTGCCATCGACCGCCGGCGGCCAGGCGAATCCTTCGGCGGCCTCGGCGCGCTTGGTCATCAGCCAGATGCCGGTGCCGTCGAACCACAGAATCTTCAGCCTGTCCTTCCTCTTGGAACGAAAAATATAGGCGACTCCGCGCCACGGATCCTGGCTCAACTCGTGCTGGACCTTGGCCACCAGCGTGTCGATGCCGCAGCGGAAATCGATCGGCTTGGTGTAGATCAGCACCTTGGCGTCGCTGCCCGGCCCGATCATCGCGCCCTCAGCAGCGCTGCGATTACCGAGGCGACCAGCGTCGAACTTGCGCCGTGGGCGACCATCACTGGCACGCCGCGCACTTCCATTGCGACCTGCACCACCGCGTCCGGCAGCAGCCGCGCGTTCGCGGCCTCCGGTTCGAGCAGCACCGCCGGCACCGATGTCGGCTCGATGACCGCCGGCAGGAACATCGCCCTGTCCTCGCGCGCCGCGTCCTCCGCCATCTCGCGCAACTCGCGGCGCCAGGCATATATCTGGGCCGGAAGGACATCGAAACACGCGGCCACCTCCGCCATGCTGCACGCCGGATCGAGCGACAGCTCCACCACCGCGCGCTTCTCTTCCAGCGTCCAGCGCCGTCGGCGCCCGTTCTCCACGCCGCCACTGCCGTCGATCTCTTGCTCCACAGTCACCCCGCCGAATCAAATTACGCGATATGCACGCGGGACACTCAAAGCTCATGGCCATCTACGCCACGTGGGTCTGGGATGACGGATACGATGTAGCGGGAAAAGTCGTCGAGCACGGTCGACAGGTACATCCAGCCCCAGCCGATCACCTTCAGATAGGTGAAGTCCGTCTGCCAGAGCTGATTGGGCGCAGTTGTCTTGGTGTGGAACGTGTCCGCGGCCTTGACGACGATGAAGGCAGGGCTGGTGATTAGGTCATGTGCTTTGAGCAAGCGGTAGACTGTATCCGTCATCCCAGACCCACGTGGCGGAAACGTGCCGGTCAAGCGTCTTAAGAGGGGGCGTTGCGCCCGGCGATCTTGGGGAAGTGCCAGGGCATGAGGGAATCGAGGTCCTTGTTGCTATGACCGTTGGCAAGCTTGGTGAGGGTGGCGGTGAGCCAGGCGAGCGGATCGACGTCCGAGAGTTTGCACGTTTCGAGAAGGCTGGCGAGCACCGCCCAATTGTCTGCCCCGGCATCGCTGCCGGCGAACAACGAGTTGCGGCGCGACAGGGCAATCGGGCGGATGCTTCTTTCGACCGTGTTGGTATCGAGCTCGACGCGGCCGTCGAGCAGGCAATAGGTGAGCTGCTGCCAGTGGTTGAGCATATAGTTGATCGCTTCGGCCATCTTGCCCTTGGCGCTGAACCGGCCGAGGTTCTTCGAGAGATAGTCGCGCAGGTTATCGAACAGCGGCTTCAGTATCAGCTGCCGCCCTTCGAACCGCGCCTCGGGCGAGGTGTCCCTGAGCGTCGCCTCGATCTTGTAGATCGCCGAGAAGCGACGGAGCACCTCGTCGGCAACGGGCTCCTTTTCGCGGAAATCGTAGAACTTGCGCCGCGCGTGAAGCAGGCAGAATGCGAGGGTGACGCCATTGCGGCGCTTGATCTCATTGTAGCCGGCATAGCCGTCCACCTGGAGCACCCCGGCGAAGTCGCCGAGATGGTCGATCGGATGCATGCCGCCGCGGCCGGCGGCGTACATGTAGACGACGGCGGGCGGCGCGAGTCCGCCCCATGGCCGATCGTCGCGGGCATAGGCCCACAGCTGGCCGCTCTTGGTCTTGCCGGTCCCGGGCGCCAGCACGGGCATGCGCGTCTCGTCGGCGAACAGCTTCACCGAACTTCGCAGCTCGGCGAGCAGATGCTGCCTGAGCGGAGTCAGCCACCATCCGACGCGCCCGACCCAGTCGGCGAGCGTTGCCCGGTCGAGATCGATCCCCTGGCGGGCGTAGATCTGGGCTTGCCGGTAAAGCGGAAGGTGATCGGCGTAGCGCGCGACGATGACCTGGGCGACGAGCGCGTCGGTGGGCAGGCCCTGATCGACGATGAAGCTTGGCGCCGGCGCCTGGGTGACGCCGCCCTCGTCGCAGCCGCGGCAGCCATAGCGCGGACGGCGGGTGACCAGCACGCGGAAGATGGTGGGCACGACGTCGAGGCGCTCGGTGACGTCCTCGCCGATGACATGAAGATCGTTGCCGCAGCAGGCACACTGCTTGTCTTCGATGTCGACGACCTGCTCGATACGCTCGAGATGGGCGGGCAGCGCTCCACGGTTGTTGCGGCGGCGGCGCTTTGTCTCGCCGGTCGCGTCAGCCTGGTCGATCAGCGCTTCGAGCCCGGCCTCGGCGCGCGACAAGGCAGCTTCGAGCTCTTCGAGCACGAGCTGGTACTGGTCGGGATCGAGCCGCTCGGCGCTCTGGCCGAAACGGTGGCGCTTGAACTGGTCGAGAATGTCGTTGAGGCGCTTGACCTCATCGCGGGCGGCCGCGAGCGCGTCCTCCATCTCGGCGGCCTTCGCCTCGGCGATGACGGCGGCGTGTTCGGCCGCTTTCGCGGTGGCGAGCGCGATGATCTCGCGCGCCTCAGCTTGGGCCGCAGCGCGGGCGAGCGCCTCGTTCTCGGCGTTGATGCGAACGATCTGCTGGTCGCGTTCGGCCGCCTCGGCGGTCAGCTTCGCGATGGTCGCGAGCAGCGCAACTGGGTCTTTGCAGGAGGCCGTCAGCGGGTCCATGGCAGGCATCGAATCACATGCGTAACGACGCGTCCAGCGCAGTTGACTCGGCCTGTCGCGACTATCTCACGCATCAGCGAAACCCTCGATTTTAGGCGGATTTACGCGCCTTGGCGCGCGGTGCCGACGCCAGTCCATGCCCGAGGTGAGTGCTGCCATCTGCGCCGCCGTGATCGAAAAACTGCCATCGACCGCCGGCGGCCAGGCGAATCCTTCGGCGGCCTCGGCGCGCTTGGTCATCAGCCAGATGCCGGTGCCGTCGAACCACAGAATCTTCAGCCTGTCCTTCCTCTTGGAACGAAAAATATAGGCGACTCCGCGCCACGGATCCTGGCTCAACTCGTGCTGGACCTTGGCCACCAGCGTGTCGATGCCGCAGCGGAAATCGATCGGCTTGGTGTAGATCAGCACCTTGGCGTCGCTGCCCGGCCCGATCATCGCGCCCTCAGCAGCGCTGCGATTACCGAGGCGACCAGCGTCGAACTTGCGCCGTGGGCGACCATCACTGGCACGCCGCGCACTTCCATTGCGACCTGCACCACCGCGTCCGGCAGCAGCCGCGCGTTCGCGGCCTCCGGTTCGAGCAGCACCGCCGGCACCGATGTCGGCTCGATGACCGCCGGCAGGAACATCGCCCTGTCCTCGCGCGCCGCGTCCTCCGCCATCTCGCGCAACTCGCGGCGCCAGGCATATATCTGGGCCGGAAGGACATCGAAACACGCGGCCACCTCCGCCATGCTGCACGCCGGATCGAGCGACAGCTCCACCACCGCGCGCTTCTCTTCCAGCGTCCAGCGCCGTCGGCGCCCGTTCTCCACGCCGCCACTGCCGTCGATCTCTTGCTCCACAGTCACCCCGCCGAATCAAATTACGCGATATGCACGCGGGACACTCAAAGCTCATGGCCATCTACGCCACGTGGGTCTGGGATGACGGATACGGTAGACTGACGCTTCGGAGACGAAATAGCCCTGCTCGTCGGTGAAGCGGACGGCCAGCTCGCGCGGGGAGAGCTCGGGCGCGTCGATGCGCATGCGAATATCGTCCGGAATGCGGTTCCACACCCGCCCCGGACGCGAGGGGCGGTCCTCCAGCGCCCCCGGCCCATCGCTCGCATGGAGCTCGCACCACTGGTAGAAGGTCGCCCGTGGGATGCCGATCTGCGCCAATCCGAGCAAACTCTCGCGGAGAGGCATCATGACCGGACGATCGATAGAATGTACCATGCACCCTGTTCAAGTCGGGTCATGGCGGGCGGCTACCGATCACGATCGGCCACAGCAAGCCGTCCCCGCGCTAAGTTGACAGTGCCTGCCTGGCGGCTGCCCACACCCGCCTGTGCTTGGTCCGCAGGCAACGTGTGCCCGCCGAACTCGCAAAGTAATGAAAATGACCCGATACAGCGCAAATGCCGCCCTGCTCGGCAGCATGCGTGTCACCAGAGACGCAAATGACTCCACCCGCGCACTGGTTTCATAAGACGCTGTTACACTTATCCGAACGCGGTGTGCAAGTTGGTCCTGACTTCCACGACGTACAATCAATTCACCCGGATCATTATGGCTAGCGCGCCTACTTCCTGAGCTCAGAGAGTAAAGACCGACAGAGCGCTCGACCGTCGCGACCTGCGTCGTAAATCACACGATCCGGACGGAGAAGTACCGCGTTGATACGGTTCTTGTCATACCACTTACACACAGTTTCACCCGGATCAAAGAAATCGCAGTCTAGCTTGAGCACAACTCCGCCGAGACTCCTCACGAAATCTGTTACTTCAGGTCCCGTTGGACTATCTGTGGAAATGAGCGCGAATCTAAGACCAATCAGGTCATCCATCCGCCTACGTTCGCCGTCCGGCGTTTGCACCCAAGGCTGAAACATCGGCGTACCAGACAAACGATGCTGCAGCCCTATAAGCCCGCTCTTGAATCCCGGCTTTCTTATCCAATTTCTGAACAGCAGACGATTAACAAACTTGCTGCTGCGGGATAGGGCGTAGACAAAGTTGCGTAACCCGATTTGTAATGGACTGGTACTTTGCATTCTTATGCCCATATCGACGGCGGCTTGAATGGTCTCAAGGCTCTGTGGTCGACGCTCATCATCGTAAGTGTCCAGTATGCGATCGGATGTTTTTTTATTAAGCACAAGACTCAGCTTAAACGACAGGTTGGCCGCGTCGCGTATGCCCATGTTCAAACCCTGCCCAGACCAAGGGGGCGTAAGATGGGCTGCGTCACCAGCGACCAATAACCGGCCTACGCGCCATCTGCTCGGCATCCCCGCATAGAACGTGTATGACACACTGCGGATCACCCGGAAATTCTCGGGCTCAAATCCCCGGGATTCAATGAGCGCTCTCGCCGCATCTTGGTAGTCTTTCTCATTTTTTAGTTCAGCGCCGACGATTTCGGAATGTTGGAGGAAATCAAAGCGTACATGGCCATGTAGACCTTTGGCCAAAACACCAGCTTCCTTTCCGTCATGAAGAATATATCCACCCTGTGGAATTCTTGTTCTGAAATATACTGGGTCATCTACAATCGCGTCGACTACAAGATACCGTTCGGTGTATTTTAGGTCTACCCTCGGAACGCTCATCGTTTTCCGAACAATGCTTCTGGCGCCATCACAGCCAACGACATAGCTGGCTGAGATGGTGAAATCTTCGTTAGTAGCCCGATTCTTGCACCTCAGTTCAACTTGCTCGCCAAGATCGTTTATCTCAGTAACTTCATGATAAAAAAAAGAACTCGCCGCGTTCTCACCTACTGAAAATTCTTCGCGCAGGATCGCCTCGAGACTCGGCTGGTGGAACAGCGTCAAGTGGCGGTGCCCATGGAGTCCCGACAGCAAATCTTCTCCGACGCTACGACGGTCAAAGCCCCCTAAGCGTTTGCCATTCCGATCGATCAACTCAAGGTCTGCCTGATAGATATGGCCCTCCGCTTTAAGGCGATCCAAGATGCCAACTGATTGCATAATTCGCGTTGACTCATCGTCAAATCCCATTCCGCGCGGGGCGTAGAAGACGTCGAGCTCGCGATCAAGAATGGCAACCTTGTGCCCATATTGCTTCAGGAAATTAGCTAGCAAAGCACCAACGGGCCCACATCCGACAATAGCCACGTCAAATTGCGCAGCTTGATTGGTTAGCTCGGCGGTCATATGCTCTTCCTTTTTGGCTATTCTGCTTGTCTTGTGCTCTTCTGCGTGCACGAAGTTGTTCGCGTTGGATTTACTTTTTTCTTATGTAGCGGGTAAGTTGTTTATTTGACGGTTCGAGGGTCGGGCAACCTCGTAGTGCCCTCGGTCGGAAACCATTCATGACGTACTTACTTGTTCAGAAGTAAGTTTTTGCTCGACATCATCGGGTTCGGCCGCGAAGCCGACGAACGCGTTCGAATCGCTTGCTACCCTCACCTCTGACGATCCTGCCGGAAGCATCGGTGACACAGGTGTTGTTGTCTTGCAGCCAAACATCGGTCCTGGCGTAATAGTCTATGGCTGTTCTTCGATGGTGCTTGTCGCCTGATTCTTAACCGGGCTGAACACCATCAATGTGAGGGACAGCACCCCAGTCAGCTGGCTGGGGTGCATCCGCGTATTACCGCATCTAGTGTATGAACACTTGCTTGCCGCAGCAGAACTCGTGACCGGCTCATTTCGTTCTGGCGCAACATGATCAAATCCGTCGACAGGGCCTAGCTATCGAAGACTACGACAGGCGCCAGTTCGGTGCGATCCGACGCCACCTGGAACGCCTTGTTCGTTTCCTCAAGACGCCACCGGGACGTGACCATCGGCCGCAGGTCATACTTGCCCTGCTCCATGAGAGACACGATCTTCGGGATATCCCGCATGAAGTTGAGGCCGCCCTGTTGTCCGGCGTGAACGGTGCGCCCGGCGTTGGCGAATGCAGCTGCCGGATACGAGACATCCCCAATCTGGCCAAAGCCAAGGTAAACGATCTCGCCGCCGCGGCGCGTCATCTCCCAGGCCTGCTGCATCGGCAGAATGCCCGTTGGATCCGGCGGTGTCTCAACCTTGGGAACATCTCCGGTGGGGCCTGCCGCCTCGATGGTGAAATCGGGCCCGCGGTTATCCCGCACCGCTCCGAAGGTTGCGTTGACAAAGTCGGAATCAGCCTGCGACACCCATCCGCGGCCGCCCGACGTGATGCGGCCGGTCGGCCCCTTACACAACTCGCGAATGGTCTCAACGAGACCCTCCCCTTCTGCGTTCGGGTCGAGCACAGTAGTGGCGCCGAACCGCTTTGCAGCCTCGCGACGATGCTTGACTGGCTCGCTGACGATGATCTGTGCAGCGCCGGCGACCCGAGCGGCCATGACGGCGGAGAGACCGACTGGTCCCGCGCCCAGCACCACAACATTGGACCCCATCTCGACCTTCATGACACCCATTGCGCCGCCGAAGCCCGTCGCGGCCGTGTCACCCAGAAGTGAGAGCTGGTCTGCAGGCAGGTCGGTAAAAATGGGACACAGATACTCTTCATAGCAGACATTCAGTTCGGCCAGCCCTCCGATTCCAATCTGGGCGATGAGCCCGGAGCCATCCGCACGCGTGGCGATTTCGGGTGGGAACCCCGCGGGCACAGCGAACGCCCACTGACAATGATCGGCGCGCCCGCGCAGGCACATGTAACAATTGCCGCACTGCGAAACCACGCCGATGATGACGCGATCGCCCGGCTTTACCCGTCGCACATCGGTCGCCACGGCCTCGACGATGCCGACAGCGGTGTGGTTCGAGATCTGCGGAACGGTGTCGGGCGCGTACTTGGGGGCCGGCTTGACCGCAGGTCTGCCACCGATGCCGCGCTGGACCAGTGAATAGCATGGCGCCGACGCCTCCGTGCGTACCACCACCTGCCGCGACTGGAGTTCCTTGAGGCGCAGTTCTTCGACACCGGCCTTGCCGCCAACCCACAGCCCCTCTTGCACCCACGCGCGAAACTTCCGCCCCGCTTGCTTGCCCGTTAGCACAGCCGGCGCCCGCTGCTCGGCGACCGCCGCCCCAGCCAGCAGCCCGTCCGCACCACCAGTCGCCAATGCGGCGCCCGCCTTCAATGCCGCACGGCGCGGAACGCCCTGCTGCTCCCCAGCTGACGCTTCACCATGCGAATGCCCATCCTGCTTGCACTGGTGTTCCAAAACCGTTCCTCCCAATCTCGCTTTGCCGACCGCCCTTATCGTCGTGCGACGGTAGCTCGACACTTACTTGCATGCAAGTAGGAATGGGCTAGCATTTATAGAAAGTAGAGTGGTTGTGACGGAATCCGAAGGGGCAAGGCGTCAGTGGACTTGCTTCGGAAAAACGGAGAGCGGTTTTGCAGCTATGCGGCCAGCCGTTCGAACTGAGCTGGGCTGACATAGTCGAGTGTCGAGTGACGGCGGACGCAATTGTACGAGCACACGCCTTGATCGGAAGGCTGAGCGCAAGCAAACGTCCATCGGCAGTCCGTGATCGTAGAACAGGCCAAAGAGGCTGACAGGCCTGGACCAAAAGGTCAGCGGGTCGGATCGCCAGCGAGCACCTCTGGCGACGGTGACAACAACCCCCGCCGGATCAAAGGACGCAGCCGCCCCGATCGCATCTCCCGATCAGGCAACAGGGTAAGCCCCACTCGTCCCGCGCGTCCGCGAGCAGGCGCCGACCTTGATGGCCGCGATGGGCATCTCGACCGGCACCATTGCCGACATGCTTGTCGTCCTTGGCGACAATCCGGAACGCATCCGCTCCGAGGCCGCCTTTGCCAGCCTGTGCGGCGTCTGTCCCATTCCAGCGTCGAGCGGCAAGACCAGCCGCCACCGTCTCAACCGCGGCGGCAACCGGCGAGCAAATGCTGCCCTCTACCGGGTGGCGCTTGTTCGCATGCAGCGGCATCCACCGACCCGCGCCTATGTCGAGCGCCGAACAGCTGAAGGGAAGTCACCGCGCGAGATCCGCCGCTGCCTCAAACGCTACATCGCCCGTGAGATCTTCGCCCATCTCTGCATGAGGAAACCACCGGCCAGCGCCGAAGGAAATGCCGCTTGACCAACATAGGAGCATCAACGCCCTCGCCGAGACGATCAATGGCCTCTACAAGGCCGAGGTCATCCACCGCCGTGGCCCCTGGCGCTCATTCGAGGCCGTCGAGTTCGCCACGCTCGAATGGGTCGCTTGGTTGTTTAATCGCTTCACGCCTGTCAAGGCCGGTTCGGCAACACACCGCCCGGCGCGCCCCAGGATTGTGGCACGAGGTATCCGGCGGCATGGGCTGTCCTCAGTGGCCATATCTATGCGAGAGGGTAGCCGTATGCCGGGAGCGGGGTTGTTTCCGCGGTCGGCACCAGCCGCCGCATAATGGTCTTCGCAGGAATGGCCTTCCTATGTTCAACACGCAGTCTCCAAGGAACTGCATCCAGTCTTAACGGAATGGCCAGACCGACGTCCGCGGCAGGGACGCCTCTGCACGTCAGATGATGACGCGCTGAGATGGGCAGACTTGCGAGCCCCCGCTTATGCGGGGACGCCAGTCGACTTGTTGAATGCTTCTCCCGTCTTGAGCATGCTGTGCATGATGACCGCCAGCTTGCGGGCGACGGCGACCGCAGCGCGCTTGGTGCCGAGGCGCTCCCACAGCTTGAGCCCCCAATCTTTGAGGCTGCTGTCATTTCGGGAGCTGGTCCGCGTCAGCATCACCATCGCTGCCTCGTAGAGAAGGCTTCGGAGATGCTTGTCTCCCCGTCGTGAGATGTGGCCGTCATAGTCGAGCTCTCCTGACTGGTAGCGTCTGGTGGTCAGCCCCGGCCAGGCGCCGACCAAACGCGACCTGTGGAAGTTGCCCGGGTCTTCGATCGCTGCAGAAAAGGAGAGAGCTGTGACAGCGCCGATCCCCGGGATTGTCATCAGCAGTTGCGCTGCCTTGCTTTGCCGCCCGGTTGCCAGCAATGGCTCTGTTGCAAAAATCGTGAAGCTTGAGCATGCTTGGCGGAGATTGGACGGACGGAACGATGACGGATTTCAAGTGGCGCCATTTCCAGGGTGATGTGATCCTGTGGGCGGTGCGCTGGTATTGTCGCTATCCGATCAGCTATCGCGACCTTGAGGAAATGCTGGCGGAACGCGGCATTTCGGTCGACCATACGACGATCTATCGCTGGGTCCAGTGCTACGCCCCGGAGATGGAGAAGCGGCTGCGCTGGTTCTGGCGGCGTGGCTTTGATCCGAGCTGGCGCCTGGATGAAACCTACGTCAAGGTGCGGGGCAAGTGGACCTACCTGTACCGGGCAGTCGACAAGCGGGGCGACACGATCGATTTCTACCTGTCGCCGACCCGCAGCGCCAAGGCAGCGAAGCGGTTCCTGGGCAAGGCCCTGCGAGGCCTGAAGCACTGGGAAAAGCCTGCCACGCTCAATACCGACAAAGCGCCGAGCTATGGTGCAGCGATCACCGAATTGAAGCGCGAAGGAAAGCTGGACCGGGAGACGGCCCACCGGCAGGTGAAGTATCTCAATAACGTGATCGAGGCCGATCACGGAAAGCTCAAGATACTGATCAAGCCGGTGCGCGGTTTCAAATCGATCCCCACGGCCTATGCCACGATCAAGGGATTCGAAGTCATGCGAGCCCTGCGCAAAGGACAGGCTCGCCCCTGGTGCCTGCAGCCCGGCATCAGGGGCGAGGTGCGCCTTGTGGAGAGAGCTTTTGGCATTGGGCCCTCGGCGCTGACGGAGGCCATGGGCATGCTCAACCACCATTTCGCAGCAGCCGCCTGATCGGCGCAGAGCGACAGCCTACCTCTGACTGCCGCCAATCTTTGCAACAGAGCCATGCACAGCACCTCGCCGCCCCGCCGAAGGCGCAGCTGACGCGCCACCAGATGGACGACGACGAATTCGTCACGGACGTCGAAGGGAACCAGCGTCTCAGACCCGTCTGGTCGCACCAGATATATAGCCGGCACCTCGCGGTTCGCTGGGAAACGCAACACCGTGAACTGCCCGTTATCGGAGACCTCCGACGGCTGAAGCTCGCTGGAGCCCTGCACCTTGTAGTTCATGTTGCGAGGCCCTTCGACGACCCCATGATCGAGAGCGCCGCGAACGGCCCGGCTCTCCAGGGCAGCCGCCTGCATGGCAATCTGCGCGGCCCTGAGACGCGCGGCGCGGTCTGCATCGTCCCTGGGATATCGGAACCGCACCTGAAAATAGGCTTGGCCGTTGCGGCCCGTGATCGGACCGCTGCGAGCGGTCAACTCGAACGCATAGCTGCGCAATTCGCCTCCGCGCGACGTGGTGACGATGAGATTGGTCGGTCCGGCACGCTCACGCGGCTTGAGGAACAGGATGTGCCCGGCGACGGCGACCTCCCAAGATACGGTGTCGCCCAGCGCGACGTGCTGGATCGTCTCATCGTCGCTCAGGACAATCTGTGTTGCGGTCCGGAACGTGCCGACGATCCGATAGACCTCGGTCTCTTCATATTCGACGAACTTGACGCGCGGGTCGGACGGACCACCTCGCGGAACTTCGACCGCGTGCGCCGCCGTTACAGGCACCAGCGCGCAAATGATGGCGGCGGAGAGCGCCCTCATCGGATCACCTCCGGATCGGCACGATAGTTTTCGACCTGGAATCCCAGCGGGTTCCGGTAGCGATCGCCTTCCGCCATGGGCGCGTTGGCGTAGGCGAACGTGATCGTGGCGATCCAATCGCTGTTCTGGATGTCGGTCTCGGTCTGGACTGTCCGCGTGAACCGGACATTGGCGACGCGATCGTTGATGAAGGCGATGTTGCGCACGCGCGCCTGCACAACTGCGTTCTTGCCCCAGACATTTTGGGGACTGGCACCATTGTTGCTACTGTAGAAGCGCGCCCAGCGCTGCTGTTCGGTCGGCTGCGAGAGGATCGTCACGAACCGAAAATTTTCTTCGGCCGCTGCCGGGATCCAGCTTTCGCGGGTTCTCACATACTGGGCGAGGAAGTATTTGGTGACCGCCTCATCGTAGCGCATCGGCCGCTGCGTGAGCGCGGTCTGGACATCCACCGCGCCGGTGGTCTGGTTGACGCGAATAACATAGGGCACGACAGTCTTGAGAGGCGTCAGAGCCGCAACTGCGAAGATCGAGGCCGCGGCCAGGAGTGAGGCGATGGCCGCGATGCTCCAAGCGATGCGGGTCGAGCGCAGCGCGTTCCGGATCCTGTCCTGATCCCAGCTTCGTGCGTCCCGGAAATAGCGCTGCAGCCCCGATGCCGGCACCGCCTCCGAGCGGTCATCAGCAGCTCGCATAATGCGGTCCCCTTGGTGCGAACGATACTTTGTCTCCGGAAGATGACGCGGAAGGCACGGCGGGCGGTGGGGGTGGATCGCCGTCTCTTGGATGCGATAGCGGCGGTATGGGCGGCGCAGCTCTCGGCGCCGTGGTCGCAGGCACAGGTGAGCCCGGTAAGACGCTTCCATAGATGTTCACGTCGCGCAGGTGATGGCCATTGCAAACCGCGAGCTTCTTTGGACCGGATGCACAGCCGACGACGCCGAGCGCAGCCAGAACAACGCCCAGGCAGGTGACGCTACGGCGGAAGCTAGGCGCGAATATTGGTGAAGAAAAAGCCATGAGATGCCTCGCTACGCCGCTTCGATGGTGCCGCCGCGGTGAGCGGCGCGCTCCAAGTTGCGGCTGTTGCGCATGACGCGACGCTGTCGGAAGGGAGATGCCATCGTGCCCCAGGCCGTTCCGGCGAAGGCACCCACGCCGGCAGCGGCTCCCCCGGCTATTCCCGTTGCAATGGCTGGAGCCTGGAAGAAGAAGATCGTGCCCAAAAATATGTACGCTGCAAACAGGACAGCACCGAAAGCCGTATCCACGACGCCTTCAGATGCTGCTGTTGCAGCCGCTCCGAGGTCTGTGATCAGGGTCGTGATGGCTATGATTACAGCAAGGAGAACGATATAGTTGAATACTTGCCCCAGCCAGCCGTGGAAAAAACGCCTCGTTGGCTCGAAGAGAGCTAGAGCGATGAAGATGGGGCCAAGTGCGATAATGATCGCCAACGCAACTTTGGCAAATATAGTAATAGCAAATCCAACCGCTGCCGAGAGCCCAGCTAATGCCTTCAGCCCCAGGCTCAGCGCATAGAGGACCAGTTTATATGGGTTAATGTCGCTGTACGTTGCGGCTTCAGTCTCTATCCGTGCAACTATAGCATCACTTTGAGTGTAATAGTCGTCGAAGGCCTCTCCTACTGGGGGTGACTACACGAAAGTGACGGATCTGCACGCTAAGGACGAACGGAGCGGGAACGCGTGGGCTTTGTGTCCCTGTCCATGCTTTCAAGGGCTTTGTAGAGGGCGGTCTTTCCGATCTTGAGGCGCGCAGCGGCTTCGCGCACGGTGAGGCCGGAAGCGATATGATCGCGCGCTTTGCGGAGCTTGTCGGGCGTGACCACTGGCCGCCGCCCGCCGGCGCGGCCTCGTTCGCGAGCAGCCTTGAGGCCGGCATGGGTGCGCTCGCGGATCAGATCGCGCTCGAACTGGGCGAGCGAACCGAAGATGTTGAACACGAGCATCCCGCCCGAAGTGGTGGTGTCGATGTTCTCGGTGAGCGAGCGGAACCCGATGCCGCGCGTCGCCAACTCGCCGACTTTCTCGATCAGATGGCTCATCGAGCGGCCGAGCCGATCGAGCTTCCAGACAACGAGCGTGTCGCCGCTGCGCAGGTAGGCGAGCGCCTCGGTCAGGCCAGGCCGATCGGCTTTGGCGCCAGAGGCGTGATCGTCGAATATCCGGTCGCAGCCGGCGGCGTTCAATGCGTCGTGCTGGAGCGAGAGCTTCTGGTCGGGGGTGGAGACGCGCGCATAGCCGATCAGTGCCACGGGAGGTCCCATCGTGTCCGTTTTCCCATCATCGCGCGACCTTGTCCGAATCGCCATCGCAGGTCCAGAGTTGACGGACACATTCCCGCTGGCCGTTCAACGGACGTCTGACGGACAGCGACATGGAGGGGTTCGACCTTGGCCAGAAGACACCTGCTAACCCGCGAGATGCTTGCGGGCCATTATGATCCGTCGCTCGATGAACGCGAGATCGCGCGTCACTTCACCTTGACCCGTGACGACCTCGAACTGATCGCATCCCGGCGTGGCGACGTCACCCGTCTCGGCTATGCGATGCTGATGCTGTATCTGCGCTGGCCGGGGCGCGTGCTGGAAGCCGGCGAAGCGCCGCCCATGCCGATCCTCGCGTTCGTGGCCCATCAGTTGGATGTGTCGCCCGCATCATGGCGCGACTATGCCCGCCGCGACGAAACGCGGCGGTCGCACCTCGCCGACCTGTCGCGGCGCTTCGGTCATCTCGTTTTCAGTCGTGCGGATTTCCACGCGCTGGTCGCGTTCGCCATGCCGATCGCGCAGACCGTCACCCAGTCCTCGCGGCTTGCGGGCATCGTCATCGACGAGATGCGACGCCGGCGATTGCTGCTGCCGCCCGTGACGGTGATTGAGGCGATAGTGCGACGGGCGCGGCAGCAGGCCGGGGATCTGGTCCATGACGTGCTCGCCGGAGATCTCGGCGAACCCGAACGCGCGACGCTCGACGCCCTCCTGTCGCGGCGCGACGACAAAAGCGCGACCTGGCTCTCATGGCTGCGCAACCCGCCCCTATCGCCGGCCCCGCGCAATATCCTGCGACTGATCGAACGGCTCGACCAAGTTCGCGCGCTGGGCCTGGCGGCCTCGCGCGCCGCGACCATCCCGCAGGCGGCATTCGACCGGATCGCCGACGAGGCGGCGCGCATCACGCCGCAGCATCTGGCGGAACTGCCCGACCTACGCCGTCATGCGATCCTTGTCGCTGCCGGCATCCGGCTTGAGGAAAGCCTGACCGATGCGGTGCTGACGATGATGGACAAGCTCCTGGGGAGCATGATGCGACGGGCCGAGAATCGGACCAAGGACAAGGCGATCGGCACGATCCGGTCATTGCAGGCGCAGCTTCGCCTGCTCACCGGCTCATGCCGGACATTGCTCGACGCGCGGGCGCGAGGCGTCGATTCTCTTGCCGCCATCAGTTCGATCGACTGGGAAAGGTTGGGAACGGCGGTCGTGGACGCCGAGCTACTGATCGCGCCGGAAACAATCGACCGCACGGCGGAACTGATCGAACGGCAGCGCTCGCTGCGCTCCGTGATCGGGCCGTTCCTCAACGCCTTTGAGTTTCGCGGGGGTGGTGCGGTGCAGGGCTTGCTCGATGCGGTTCGGCTGATCGCCGACATTTATCGCACCGGACGACGGCGCCTGCCCGATAACCCACCGCTCCGCTTCGTGCCGCCGTCATGGCGGCCGTTCGTGCTGCGCGATGGCGTGGTCGTCCGCGCCGCCTATGAGCTGTGCGTGCTCACCCAACTGCGCGACCGGCTGCGCGCCGGCGACATATGGGTGGCGGCGAGCCGTCATTATCGCGCCTTCGACAGCTATCTCCTGCCGCCTGCAACCTTCGATGCGATGCGCGCGCGAGGACCGCTGCCACTGGCGATCGATACTGATTTCGACAGCTTCGTCGCCGGCCGCCGCGCCAGTCTCGACACCGCGATCGAGCGGGTGACGATCCTCGCTCGACAGGGAGAACTGCCCCAGGTGCGCCTTGACGACAATGGCCTTGTCGTATCCCCGCTCAAGGCGATCACGCCGCCGGATGCAGAGAATATGCGCCGCGTCGCCTATGATCGGCTGCCACGCGTGAAGATCACCGATCTCCTTTTGGAGGTCGATAGCTGGACCGGCTTTTCCGAGTGCTTCACCCATCGCCGCTCCGGTCGCGTGGCGGACGATCGTAACGCGCTCCTGACCGTGATCCTGGCCGATGGCATCAATCTCGGGCTGACGCGCATGGCCGAGACCTGTCAGGGCGCGACCCTGCGTCAGCTCGCCCATCTGCACGACTGGCATATCAGCGAAGCCGCTTATAGCGAGGCGCTGGGGCGGTTGATCGACGTTCACCGCACCGTGCCGTTGTCCGCGCTGTGGGGCGACGGCACCACCTCTTCCAGTGACGGCCAGCTCTTCCATGCGGGCGGGCGCGGCGCCGCGATCGGCGACATCAATGCGCGCAACGGCAATGAACCCGGCGTCAGCTTCTACACCCACGTCTCGGACCAATATGATCCGTTCTCGAGCCGCGTGATCGCGGCGACCGCCGGCGAGGCTCCCTATGTTCTCGACGGGCTGCTATACCATGCCACCGGCCTGTCGATCGAAGAGCATTACACCGATACCGGCGGCGCATCCGACCATGTGTTCGGCCTCATGCCCTTCTTCGGCTACCGCTTCGCGCCGCGCCTGCGCGACCTGAAGGACCGGCGCCTGCATCTACTGCCGGGCCAGGAAGCGGGGCCGCTGCTGGCCGGTATGACCGGCGATCCGGTAGCCATCGGGCATGTCGCCGCCCATTGGGACGAACTGCTGCGCCTCACCACTTCGATCCGCAGCGGCACCGCCACCGCTTCGGCGATGCTGCGCAGATTGTCCGCTTACCCACGCCAGAACGGACTCGCGCTGGCCTTGCGCGAGGTCGGGCGGATAGAGCGCTCGATCTTCATGCTCGACTGGCTGCGCGATCTCGACCTGCGCCGGCGCACCCAGGCCGGTCTCAACAAGGGCGAGGCCCGCAACGCGCTCGCCCGCGCGCTCTTCTTCAACCAGCTCGGCGAGCTGCGCGACCGGCGGTTCGAGAACCAGACCTATCGCGCCTCCGGCCTCAATCTCCTCGTGGCCGCCATCATCCTGTGGAACACCCGCTATCTCGAACGGGCGGTCGGGGCGCTGGCGATCCCGGAGGACGTTGCGCGCCATATCGCCCCGCTGGGATGGGAGCATATCTCGCTCACCGGCGACTATCGCTGGAATGTCGAAAGCCGCCCCGATCCCGGCCAGCTCCGCCCGTTGCGCACGCCTTCCTCGCTCCTGGCCGCATGATGCCATTCACCCGCGTTCGCCAAAGGTTCCCCCCTAGCGTACGTAAAACGCACTTTCGTGTAGTCAGCCCTGCGGGACCGCGCTCTATCTCCGCTTGCGCTCCGACCGAGCCGCCACACCGGCGTCTCGTCCCTGCCGGGTGACGATCGCTCGCGTAGGCGGGGGCTGCTTCCCCGCCAGATGGTCGCCGGCGATGCCGGCGAAGCTCCCCGTCAGGACAGGGAAAGTGGGGCGCTGCCCCCCTCTCCCTGCAACGGCAATCAGCCGGGCCGTGGCTCGGCTACGCCTGCGCCCGCACCACCCCGGCAGATTCCCGCTGCCCCCTCACCCCCCCGCTGTTCGCCACGAGGCAGAGCCGATGGCCTTGGCCATCGCCCCGAGGGCGATTTGAAGGGAGCAGGACATGGAGCAGGATAATCGCGAAAGCTGGCTGAACCGGGTGGCGATCGGCATGGGGCCGCTATTCAAGGCGCTGGACGCCCCCCTTCCCTCTCGCGTGCGGGTGGCGATCGGCTTCACCAGCAGGGGAGCCAAGGGCAAGGCGATCGGCGAGTGCTGGGACAACCGGCGCAGCGGCGACGGGCATTTCGAGATATTCATCCGGCCCGACCTCGCCCACGCCCCTGATGCGATGCCGGCGCAGATCGCCGCGATCCTCGCGCACGAGCTGGTCCACGCGGCGGTCGGGATCGCGGCCGGACACGGGAGAGCGTTTAAACGGATCGCAATCGGGCTGGGGCTGGTCGGGCCGATGCGCGCCACCACCCCCGGGGACGCCTTCCTTTCCGCCATTGCACCGATCCTCGCTGCGGTCGGTCCCCTCCCCCATGCCCGGCTTGATACGGGCAGCGCGACCACCCGGCCGAGGAAGCAGGCGGCGCGGATGCTGAAATGCGAGTGCGCGACGTGCGGCTATACTGTCAGGACCGCGCGCAAATGGCTGGAGACAGCGGGCGCACCCTTGTGCCCGGTTGAGAGGCACGGCCCGATGCGCCACGATCCGATCAGCAACGGAAGTGAGGACGAACTCGGCTAAGCGACTAAGACCCTTTACGACTAAGCGGCTAAGCTCCATAAGTAGCTTAGCCGCTTAGTAGGAGCAGCAGCTATGCAAGTATGGGCCGTCATCGCGCAAAAGGGCGGGCAATCCAAAACCACCCTTACAACCGGATTTGCCGTCGAGGCGGCGCGGGAGGGGGCATCCGTCGTCATCCTCGATGCCGACGATCGCCAGGGATCGGCGCTCTACTGGTCCGAACGCCGCGACGACGACGACGTGATGGTGAAGGACAGCAGCGTCGCCGGCCTGCCGCTCCACGTCTCGCGCGGGCGCAGCAGCGGCAAGATCGACCTCATCATCATCGACACGCCGGCGAACTCCAAGGACATTGCTATGCTCGCAGCCGAGCAGGCGGATTTCGTCATCATCCCTGTCGCGCCGCGAGGGCTGGACGTCCATTCGGTGTTGCAGACCGTCAAGCAGGTGCAGCAGGCAGGCACGCCGTTCGCCGTCATACTGACGCAGGTTCCGCATCAGGGCGGGGAGGGCCAGGAGGCCCATGCCGGCTTCGCGGCGAAGGGCGTGACGATGTTCGACAGCCGCCTCCACTTCCGCAAGGATTTCTACAAGGCGACGCCACTCGGCAGAACAGCGGCCGAGACGGACCCGGACAGCAAGGCAGCAGCCGAGTTGCGTGCCGCCTATGACGAGGCTAAGCGACTAAGCGGCTTTACGACTAAGCAAGTAAGCGAGGTTGGATGATGGCGAAGAAAACTTCCGCGCTCGCCGGCATTTTCGATGACGAGCCCGATGCACCGGCACCGGTTGCCGACACAACTCCCGCGCCGCAGCCTGCCGCCCCGCGCCGGTCGCGGCGTGCGGCCGACACGCCGGCCCCGGCAGCACCTGCGCGGCGCAGCAGCCATCCCGGCAAGAAGCCGGTGCTGATCCACATTCCCGAAGACATGCACCGCACGCTGCGCCAGCTCAGCGTCGAGGAGGGTGGGGAGCCCCTTACCGTCATCACCGAGCGGTTGCTGCGCCAGTATCTGGTCCAGCGGGGACACACCAGGTTCGCGCCGTGAGCAAGCGGCGTGATCCCAATCCCGAGTTCGACCTGTTCATTCCGGCGCTCGGCGATCTTCCGCTCAAGGATCAGCGGGAGGTCATGGAGCGCCCGTTCTTCTCGCTCCAGAAGCGCAAGCGGCTGAAGCCGATCGAGTATCGCAGCCCGGACGGCGATGCCTGGGTGCGCGTCCAAGCCATTCCCGATTACGGCATGGCCACGATCTGGGATGCCGATATCCTGATATGGGCCGCGTCCACGCTCAATCGCATGAAGCAGCAGGGGCTGAACGATCTGCCCCGCACGCTGACAACCACGCCCTACGACCTGCTGCGGGCGATCAAGCGGAGCACAGGGGGCAGGGACTACCAGGAGCTGCAAGCCGCGCTTCTCCGGTTACAGACGACTTCGATCACGACTTCGATCCGCGCGACGAAGCGCCGGCAGAAGGCCGGCTTCAACTGGCTCGACAGCTGGACCTTCGACACCGACGCCGAGACGGAGCAGCCGCGCGGCATGACGCTGACCCTCTCGGATTGGGTCTATGAGGGCATCGTCAACGAGAAGTCGCTGCTCACCATGCACCCCGACTATTTCCTGCTTTCCGGAGGGCTGGAGCGGGCGCTCTACCGCATCGCGCGCAAGCACGCCGGTACGCAACGCGGTGGGTGGACGTGCCGGGTAGAGGTGCTCCGGGACAAGACCGGCAGCGATGCCCAGCCCAAGGAGTTCAACCGGATGCTCCGGCGGGTGATCGAGGCCGACCAGCTCCCCGACTATGCGATGGAGCTGACCGAGACGACGGACAAAAGCCCTGCCGTGCTGTTCAGGCTCCGTGGCGAGGCCGAGGCACTGGCACTCGCCGAGAGGATGCGCGCCGAGGAGGAGCGGCGCGCCCGTTTCGACGCCGAGCGCAAGCGGGCCGAGGAAGTCGATGCGCATATGGACCGGCTTGCCGGCCGACGCTGACTATCGGGGTATCACCCACCGCAGGCCTAGCTATCGGGGTTTCACCCACCGGCCAGCGATGCCGCCTGAACCCTGACATGGTCCGGTCGATGGTGGAGCGGCAGGCAGGCTGTGGATAACTGGCGCAGGAAGCACCTTTCCGTCTCCAGAGTCTCGGGGTTTCACCCACCTTGGCGTCGGGGTATCACCCACCACACTATCGGGGTATCACACACCGAATCACGGGGTTTCACCCACCGGGCGGTCCGGCAAGCAGTTGATAAACAAAGCAAGATTACGCTTTTTGAGCGGCTTAACTTGTTTAACGATTCCTATTTAACAGAATCTCTTAACCGGCGAAGCTCATCCCGACGCAACCGAAAGGGGCAATGCGGAATTGGCCTATCGGCCAATGCGCCTTCAATCCGTGCCGGCTAACGCCGTCACCAGAGCGGCCTATCGGCCGCAGGGCTTCCGAGAGAAGCCAAGCGAAACCGGCGGTGTGTGCCTTTCAGCGTTTCGCCAGCGGAGAGGGCGGTAAGGCGCTACTTCAAAGCTCACCGTTCGATCTCCCGGGAACGGGTCAGTCCGATCATGCCGGATCGAACAGACCGGCGAACTCGCGCTGGTCATAGTAGCGGACCTTGCTGGCCCAGAGCGGGCGTTCGCCCTGGCGCAGCAGCAGGAGGGTGTCGGCCGGCATCCGCATGATTTCGTCGGGCGTGACGAGCCGCCGCGCCGTGACATGCGTGCTGACGCTTTCCGAGGGGCCGGCGCGATTGTCACCCCAGCCAGTGCGCGCGACGTGCTGAGGGTCGCATATTCCAGCGTCGTGTCGCCGATCGTGCGGGAGAGCATGTCAGCGGTAGCGTGGTCATTGACCCCGAACGTCTGGATCACGCCGGCATTGGACAGGAAGGTGCCGGCGCGCTCGCCATAGAGAGCGCGGAGCTGGTGCATGTCCTGGAGGATCGGCCAGAGCTGGAGGCCATAGCCGGCCATCAGCCCCATCGCGCGCTCCACCGGCTCCAGTCGGCCGAGGGCGGCGAACTCATCGAGCAGGAACAGCACGGGGCGTTCCGGGCGGGCAGGGGAGCGCGCCATGTCAGTGACGGCTTGCGCGACCAGCAGCCGCAGCCAGCGCGCATAGGTATAGAGCCGGTCGGGCGGCAGGCACAGGAACACGGTGCCGGGCCGCTCCTTCAGGTCCGCGAACCGGAAATCGGACGCCGACGTGCTTTCGACCAGGCGTGGGCTGTCGAGAAAGTGAGTGTGACGCTGCGCCGACGACAGCACGCCGGCGGCCTCGCGATCGGACTTGCCGAGCTGGCGGTTGGCGGCGCGCGCGATCAGGCCATGCGCGCCGGTGCTGGCCTGCATGTCCGCCAGCAGTGCGGCGAAGCCGGCGGGATCGCGGGTGAGCTTGTCGCGCACCGTGGCGAGCGTCGCTTGGGACACGGGCTCATGGACGACGGTGTGCAGGATGGCCCTTATGCATTAATCGGACACAGATTCACGGTAGGCGTCAGCGTCAGTGGAAGGGGACTATTTCCGCAGGTCTTCGATGCCGAGTTCGCGCCACATCCAGGTGAAATCGTAGGTTGCCATCGGGTCGTTCGGTTCGGGGTGAGCGCTGCTACGGTTTTCGAGATGCTTGAGCCACCCAGCTACTCGATAACGGCCTGCGGCCGTTCGAACGGCCGCACGTGGGCTGATGTCCCCAAGCATTCCAACGGGTTCATCGAGCGTCGCGCGGTACTGGCGGTCGAGCATGGCATGAACGAGCGGGGTTGCCACCTCTGGCGCAATGGCCGGTGCCGGTTCGGATGTTGTCAGTCCCTCGGCCCGCGCGGCCATGGCCTGTTCGATCGTCTCGATCGTGGTCAGCGGCGAGCCGACCAACCCGGCGAGCGCATCGGTGATGAGCGCGGTACCGCGTTTCGCCCGCTCGGCCGAGGTGACGGCGAGAACCAGAGCCCGGCCTTTCAATTCGACATTGCCGAGCACCGGGGTGCCGTTCGCCATCGTCACACCCCACGCCATACGGCCAGTGCTTCTCGCGGCTCTGTTGCAAAGATTGGCGGCAGTCAGAGGTAGGCTGTCGCTCTGCGCCGATCAGGCGGCTGCTGCGAAATGGTGGTTGAGCATGCCCATGGCCTCCGTCAGCGCCGAGGGCCCAATGCCAAAAGCTCTCTCCACAAGGCGCACCTCGCCCCTGATGCCGGGCTGCAGGCACCAGGGGCGAGCCTGTCCTTTGCGCAGGGCTCGCATGACTTCGAATCCCTTGATCGTGGCATAGGCCGTGGGGATCGATTTGAAACCGCGCACCGGCTTGATCAGTATCTTGAGCTTTCCGTGATCGGCCTCGATCACGTTATTGAGATACTTCACCTGCCGGTGGGCCGTCTCCCGGTCCAGCTTTCCTTCGCGCTTCAATTCGGTGATCGCTGCACCATAGCTCGGCGCTTTGTCGGTATTGAGCGTGGCAGGCTTTTCCCAGTGCTTCAGGCCTCGCAGGGCCTTGCCCAGGAACCGCTTCGCTGCCTTGGCGCTGCGGGTCGGCGACAGGTAGAAATCGATCGTGTCGCCCCGCTTGTCGACTGCCCGGTACAGGTAGGTCCACTTGCCCCGCACCTTGACGTAGGTTTCATCCAGGCGCCAGCTCGGATCAAAGCCACGCCGCCAGAACCAGCGCAGCCGCTTCTCCATCTCCGGGGCGTAGCACTGGACCCAGCGATAGATCGTCGTATGGTCGACCGAAATGCCGCGTTCCGCCAGCATTTCCTCAAGGTCGCGATAGCTGATCGGATAGCGACAATACCAGCGCACCGCCCACAGGATCACATCACCCTGGAAATGGCGCCACTTGAAATCCGTCATCGTTCCGTCCGTCCAATCTCCGCCAAGCATGCTCAAGCTTCACGATTTTTGCAACAGAGCCCTCACGACGCGCCTCGCTCCTCAGCCGCGCTTGTAGCCCACCTTATAAAGAACGGTCAAATCTGCTTATGTGATAACTGCAATTATCACATGTTCGTTCACCAACCACCTGAGTAGTTGTGCAGTGTTTTGGCATTCACTACACATCCGGCATGGAGCGCTTCCATCCCCTCGCCGCCGACACCGACGTCCCACCCGAGGAGCTCGCCCTCGCGCAAGGCGAATGCGCGCTGGCGCTCGGCCGGCTCGACGGGCTCCTCGCCAGCCTCACCGATATCGAAAAACGGCTGTTCTGCGTAGGGCTGCTGCGGGAGGTGTTGCTTTCATCCCTGGCGCAAGCGGGATTTGCGGACGCCGAACACCGGTTCAACGCCTGGTTCGCCGGGCTCGACCGCGGCCCCCAAGAGACACCCCTCACCGGCTGCTCCGCCTATGCCGTGGTCCGCGCCCTGCTCGGCGAACTCAGCCGTCATCCGTGGGAACCGCTCGCCGATGCCGCGCAGACCATCGCTCTGGCCGCTCGCTTCGGGGCCGACCGCCCGATGCAAGCCGAAGACGCGCTGGCGGAGGAAGCGATCGGCAGGGCGATCACGCTAATGAAACAGGCCGGCGCGGATGACGAGACCCCCCTGCCCTTCGCGGGTCTGGCCCGCCTGCACGCGCTGCTGCGCGCCGATCCGCGGTTCGCGCCGCTGGAGCGCGCGGTGCAAATCCGTTCGTTTGGGAACCGCGCGGTGGCGATCGAGCAGGCCGCCACGCGCACCCCGCTCTGGGCGGTCGATGCCGCGCTGGGGCGGCTGCTGACCGCGTCCGGCGCGTGGGCCCGCGCCCTCCCCTGCCCCGGCGCGGTGACGGCGCAAACGCTGCAGCCGCAGCTCTGGCCGGGCGAACGCGCCATGCTGGCGGCCCGCAGCCTCCAGCGCAGCGTGACCCGGCTTGCCGAGCTGGTCGCGCAAGCGCGGCGGCGCGCGGTGCTGATGCGCGAGCAGTTGGGGCACCTGCGCTCGAGCGCGCGGGCACCGCAGGTGTGGATCCTGCTCGCTGGTTTTGCGCCACTCGGGCTCGATCAGATCACCTGGGCGTTCGGGATCAGTCGGCGCGGCACCTATGCGATCGGCGACGCCCTTGTGGCGGCGCGCATGGCACGGCGGGAGACGGTCAAGGGGAAGGCCCTGCTGGTCGTCGAAGAACCGGGAAGGGATGGGCAGCCGGCGTCTTTGGACCAGGCTACCGCCCTCCCCCATGCGGCTCTTGCCGAGTTCGACGCGGCGATGGGTGAGATCGACCGGCTGCTCGCCGGCAGTTCTGGCCATCCCTGACGCGGCATCGCGCGCATTCGGCGTGTATGAAAACTGATCTCTTCTTGACGTTATGTACAGATATCATACATAGACAGAGAAAGAAGGAGATGGCCAATGGCCACAACTGCCCATTCCGGCGTCCCCGCCAAAGCGCCCAGCCGCAAGGATCTGAGCGGTCCGGCGCTGCGCACCTTTTTCCGCATTGCCGACGCCTGGGACCTCAAGGAAGCCGAGCAGATGAAGCTTCTCGGGCTCGACAGCCGCTCGACCTTCCAGACCTGGAAGCGCGGCGCGGTCGCGGCGATTCCCAAGGATGCGCTGGAGCGCATCTCCTATGTCATGGGGATCTACAAGGGGCTGAAGATGCTCCTGCCCCGTACCGCCAACGAATGGGTACGCAAACCCAATGAGGCGCCGCTGTTCGCCGGACGCCCGGCGATCGAGCGGATGGCCTCGGGCAATGTCGCCGATCTCTACGTGGTGCGTCAATATATCGACGCGCAGCGCGGCTGATGGATGCCATTGCGACGACGCAAGTGCGGTGGCAACCGTGCTACCGGATCGTCGCAAGCCGGTTCCCGCCCATATCGCTGTTTGAGGATGTCGCGGATCCGGCCGACCTGGAAGCGGTCTATGCGATCGAGGCGATGACCAACGACCGGCTTCGCGACGAGGTCGGGGACCTCGCCCTCGTCCCACCGGAGGACCGCGTATCGGGACCCGGAACATCGGCGATCATGGCAGCGTTCACCCACCTAAATCCCGATGGCAGCCGGTTCTGTGACGGCAGTTTCGGGCTGTTCTACGCTGCCAGCACCATCGAGACTGCGGTTGCCGAGACGCGCCATCACCGAACCCGCTTCATGGCGTACACCCACGAACCGGCGCAGGAACTCGACATGCGCGTCTACGCGGTCGACCTGGACGCCATGCTCCACGATATTCGCGGCCTGCGCGATGAACGCCCTGCCCTCTACGCCCCGGACAGCTATGCCGCCGGCCAGGCGCTTGGCCGGCACCTGCGTGAGCAAGGTTCGGATGGCATCGTGTACCAAAGCGTGCGCGACGCCGACGGCGAGTGCGCCGCGGTGTTCCGCCCTCGCCTACTCGCCAACAGCCGACAGGAGCGGCACCTGTGCTACGTTTGGGATGGCCGGGCGATTGTCACCGTCTACGAGAAGAAGACATTCGCCTAAAGGTCCTGCGGACAAGCTAACCTTTCGGCCTTGAGTGACGCCTGTCAGGAATAGACCCCGGCAGCCATACGATCGAGATCTTCCATGACGATATCGATATCGCCATTCGCAACCAATTCCGCGGCCGTTTTCCCAACTCCAGAAATGGGTTGATGCTTGAACCAGATAACCGCCTTGCCTTCTTCGCCTGCAAGTTCTGCCGCTCGCGTTATAACTCGGGCTATTTCCTCCAGTTTAATCTGCACGGTCGGGGCGGAGGGATACAGAGTCATGGCCTTAGGATCCAGGCGAGCAACGCGAGCCAAATGCGCCATGGAGAAGCGCAGGCGCTCCGCCAGACGACGGGGCGAGATGATCTCATTCTCGCGAATGTCATCCTGGAAGGCTGCAGTCATAGGGCAGTCCATATTCAACATGTGAAGACAAAACTCTCACGTCTCAGAACCGCTGAAGATTGTCCTAGCTCCAATGCTGATCGAGCAGCGCTTTCAACGCGGCCTCCGCTTCAGCCCGCGTACCACCGGCATGCGGGAGCAAGGTAAGTTTGAGACCCTTACGATCCACCGCCTCCACTTTCAGCAATGGTTTCCCCCCTTCGGACACGATCGTTTCCGGCTTTCCTGACTTCTTGGGGGATCCTGACCTCTTGGGGGGATCGGCGGCCAGAGCGAGCGCGCGTATGATATCGGGGACCGGCATCGGTGCTGCGCGATCGGACTGCACCTGAGCGAGACGTCCCGCCTCGGCGAACACACGCTGCCGCCGATCCTCCGGTTTCAAGAGAGGCTTGATCGCGGTGACATGCTTGATCCTGAGATCCTGCGGAAGGGCGAAGGCCGCCATCAGTTCCGCCGGCAGCCGGGCAAGGTCGAGATAGCGGCTGAGCCAGCTTTCCGTGACATTGATCCGCTCGGCCATCACCTTCTGGCGCCCCTCATAATAGGCGTCGAGCGCGCGCAGATAGTCGCGCGCGCGCTCCAGATCGGTGAGATCGTCGCGCGCCCGATTCTCGAGGTCAGCGAGACGGAAGGCCTCCTCGTCGGTAAGGCTACGGATATCGACGAGAAAGCGGAAATCCGGATAGTTGTGGGCGCGCAGCCAACTGATCGTCCAATGCCGGCGCGCGCCGCAAATCACCTCGAAATCGAAGGCAGGATCGTCCTTCACGCGGCGAACGATGGCGGGCATTTCTTGCTTGCCCTGCGCCTTGATGCTCTCGATGAGGTCGGCGCACCGCTCCTCATTGAGGAGCGCATATTCGCGGTTATGCCCCGCCCACATTCGGCAGCGCGCGGGATCGACAAGCTCATGGGTGCGCGAGACGACGCTGCCCGTCGCCAATTCGGCAAGCCGGCTTTCCCGGCCCGCCAGCACGCTCGCACCGATGCCAGGGCGCCGCGCCGCTGGGGCTTGCGCCCCCGGGTCGATTCCGGCGACCAGATCAGCCGCGAAGTTGGCGTTCTTCTTGCTCATCATCCACCCCTTCTACCCGGAATTGCACCGGTGCAATTTTGCTCGCATCAGGCGAGTCCCTCCTTGCGAAGCCGCGTCAAATGGCTCGGCCACATCGACCGAATGTCGACCTCAATTTCACTGTTCACGCCATCAAGATAGGCAAGGCAGCGGTTGCGCACCGTCGAACTGGTGACCGGGCCGTCCAGCTCGTAGACGGTCATCAGCCGCGCCGTTGCATTGTCGATTTCGGCCGAATCCTTGAGCGGCGTACGGACGATCGCGTGACCGAAAAGGGTCCGCATCAGGTTCAGCAGTTCCTTCTGCATCGACTTATTCTCATCGACCTTGGACGCCACAAAGCGCAGGAACTGAAGCGACGGCGCCAAGCCGCGATCGGCCAGCGTCTCTATGGTCTCATCGAGCATGGCGAGGAAGGCCGCCGTCGACGAGAAGTCCATCACCGTCGGCGGAACCGGCACCACCAGCGCATTGGCCGCGCGCAGCACCGAAAGCGAGATCGCGCCGAGCGCCGGAGGCGGATCGAGAACCACCACATCGAACCGATCGGCAATGCTCGCGATGCCTTGCGCCATGCGGTCGATCAGGTTCCCCTGCCCCCGCGCCATGCGCGCTGCGATTTCATATTCCGACTGGAACAGCCGCAGATTGGCCGGAACAAGCTCGAGGCCGTCGAAGTGGGTCTTGCGCAGGGCATAGTCGAGCGACTCCATGTCGTCGTGCCGCAGGAATGGATAGAGCGTGTCCTCCTCGGTCAGGTCGAGGTCGGGCACATAGCCGAATAGCGTGGTTGCCGACGCTTGGCTGTCGCAATCGATGAGAGCCACCCGGTAGCCCTTGATCGCGAGATATTGGGCCAGGTGCACCGAAAGAGTCGATTTCCCCACCCCGCCCTTGAAGTTCTGCACCGCGATAACGCAGCAGGGATCGGTTGCGGCCCGCCAGGGCCGGGTGCCGAACAGTCCGCGCATGTCGTTGAGCTGCGCCAGGGTATAGCCGACACGCCGATTATTCTCGGTTCGCGGAGGCGGCGGCAAGCGGCCGTCCTTCTCGGCCTCGCGAATGGCCGCCGCGGTTCGGCCGACCAGTTCCGCGGCCTTGCCAATCGGGAACGTCGGCTCGCGCCGCTCGTCCGCCCGGGCACTCCGCGCGGAGTCGCGGAGCCGCTCGAGGACAGAGCTGGTCCGTTGTGCGAGCGTCGAGACGGACAGCAGGTCCTGCGTGCCCTCAATGTCGAGTGATGCAGCCAA